>NZ_JBNDIN010000016.1:0-126490 GCF_050434425.1 Serratia sp. 2723 | reverse complement strand
AGGTGCATATTACGCTTTCCCGCTGAAGAGTCAACCTTTTTCTCTTGCGAGACGCGGTGTTTTCACCGGGTTGCTTCTTCCTGGCTGGGCGACTGCTTCGTCGTTGTTCCCGGTCAGTGGAGGCGCATTATAGGGAGTTCTCAGAAGGGCGCAACCCCTAAATTCAAAAAACTTTTCAAGCGTTCAAAAAACCAGCCAAAACGTCATTTATGGGTGTTTATTGAGCAAAAAAGGACGGTTTTAAGAGTTTTGCTAGAAGAAAACCCGTCAACCAGGCTAAAGCCAAACAAAAGGGGGCGGTAAAAACCGCCCCCTTCTATATGGCTACCAACAACTACTTTTATTGCTTGGCAACGATATGGTCGTTTTCCACATCCAGCGTCACCGGTTTGCCCGGGATCAACTTGCCAGACAAGATTTGCTGTGCCAGCGGGTTTTCGATTTCCTGCTGGATAGCACGTTTCAACGGCCGCGCACCATACACTGGGTCGTAACCCGTTTTGCCCAACAGCTCCAAGGCCGGCTCAGTGATGCTGACTTCATAGCCGCGTTCTTCCAGACGCTGGTACAGACGTGCCAACTGGATCTTGGCAATCTGCGCGATATGTTTCTGGCCGAGCGGATGGAACACTACCACTTCGTCGATACGGTTGATGAATTCCGGACGGAAATGTTGGCTCACCATCTCCATGACCGATTCCTTCATCTGTGGATAGCTCATCTGACCGAAATGCTCCTGGATCAGATCGGAACCCAGGTTAGAGGTCATGATCACCACGGTATTACGGAAATCAACGGTACGACCTTGTCCGTCTGTCAGACGTCCGTCATCCAACACCTGCAACAGGATGTTGAACACGTCTGGGTGCGCTTTTTCCACTTCATCCAGCAGGATCACTGAATACGGACGACGGCGCACCGCTTCTGTCAGATAACCGCCCTCTTCATAACCGACATAACCCGGAGGCGCACCCACCAGCCGCGATACGGAGTGTTTCTCCATAAACTCGGACATGTCGATACGCACCATCGCATCATCACTATCGAACAGGAACCCAGCCAACGCCTTACACAGCTCGGTTTTACCCACCCCGGTAGGCCCCAGGAACAGGAACGAACCGATCGGCCGGTTAGGATCGGAAAGACCGGCACGGCTACGGCGAATGGCGTTGGACACCGCGTTCACCGCTTCATCCTGGCCAATCACCCGTGAGTGCAGTTCCTGCTCAAGACGCAGCAGTTTGTCGCGCTCGCCTTCCAGCATTCTGGCCACCGGGATACCGGTCGCTTTTGCCAATACTTCGGCAATTTCGGCGTCGGTAACGCGGTTACGCAACAGCTTCATGGTCTTGCCTTCCGCCTGCGTGGCCGCCTCAAGCTGTTTTTCCAGCTCAGGTATTTTGCCGTACTGCAGCTCAGACATGCGCCCAAGATCACCTACGCGGCGCGCCTGCTCCAGCGTGATCTTGGCCTGCTCCAGTTCCGCCTTGATATTCTGGGTACCAGACAGTGAAGCCTTTTCCGCTTTCCACTCTTCTTCCAGTTCCGAGTATTCGCGCTCTTTCTGATCCAGCTCGCCACTCAGCATTTCCAGGCGTTTCTTGCTGGCGTCATCCGATTCCTTGTTCAGCGCCTGCTGTTCCAGTTTTAACTGGATGATGCGGCGCTCCAGGCGATCGAGCGATTCCGGTTTAGAATCCATCTGCATACGAATGCTGGAGGCGGCCTCATCGATCAGATCGATGGCCTTATCCGGCAACTGACGGTCGGAAACATAGCGGTGCGATAACGTCGCCGCAGCTACAATCGCCGGGTCCGTGATCTGCACGTGGTGATGCAGCTCATAGCGTTCTTTCAGACCACGCAGGATGGCGATGGTGTCTTCCACGCTCGGTTCCGCGACATAGACTTTCTGGAAGCGGCGCTCTAGCGCAGCGTCCTTTTCTATATACTGGCGATACTCGTTGAGCGTGGTCGCCCCTACGCAGTGCAGTTCCCCACGGGCAAGCGCGGGTTTGAGCATGTTGCCCGCATCCATGGCACCATCGGCTTTACCGGCACCCACCATGGTATGCAACTCATCGATGAATAAAATGATGCTGCCTTCCTGTTTGGAGAGATCGCTCAGCACCGCCTTCAGGCGTTCTTCAAATTCACCCCGATATTTCGCCCCGGCAATCAACGCGCCCATATCCAGGGAAAGCACGCGTTTATGCTTCAGCCCTTCGGGGACTTCGCCGTTGATAATACGCTGTGCCAAGCCTTCAACGATGGCGGTTTTACCGACACCAGGCTCACCAATCAGTACCGGGTTGTTTTTGGTACGGCGTTGCAGCACCTGAATGGTGCGGCGGATCTCTTCATCACGGCCAATCACCGGGTCAAGCTTGCCCTGTTCCGCGCGTTCAGTGAGATCGATAGTGTATTTCTTCAATGCCTGACGCTGATCTTCAGCACCCTGGTCATCCACGCTGTCGCCCCCTCGCATTTGCTCAATGGCTTTGGCTATTTTGTCCGCCGTTGCTCCAGCAGCTTTCAGCAGGTCGGTCAAGTTACCGCGATCTTCAAGCACCGCCAGCACAAACAGTTCGGAAGAAATAAATTTGTCTGCCCGCTTTTGTGCCAGCTTATCGCACAGGTTGAGTACGCGTACCAGTTCGTGTGAGGGCTGAACATCCCCACCGGTACCTTCAACCTGCGGCAGACGAGACAATGCCTGATCGATGTCGGTACGCACTCGCGCAGCATCAATCCCGGCAGAGATCAGTAATGGACGAACCGTGCCCCCATCCTGATTGAGCAGAGCGCTCATCAGATGTAACGGTTCAATAAATTGATTGTCGCGCCCAAGGGCCAAAGATTGGGCATCGGCGAGGGCAAGCTGGAATTTGTTAGTAAGACGATCCAGACGCATAACACCTCCAATGTAGGTCAAAACTGCTACTGGAGATTAAATGAGGTCATCCCTCAAATTTTCAAGGTTATCTCGACACTATATTATGAGTACAACGTCATGCATCAGTGGATCGTCCTAGAGCAGTAGGTTATCTCACCCAGATCAAACTTGCCATACGTCCGGTTGTTCCGTCACGCCGATAGGAGAAAAAATGACTCATTTCGTTCATTGTGCAACGATTACCGCCATAAATGGCGAAAATACCAGCACATTGCAAGCGCTGCCGAGCCAAAAGGTAGAGATCTGCGAGGAATTTTTTACCGTGGGGAGTAAAAGCGACAGCTGCGGCGCTATCAATATCCATAAAAGCCGCACGCACTTCGGCCCCAACTTCGAACCGGGTTGGGCCGATCGCCGGACCTAGCCAGGCAGTGATGTTTTCTGGTGCCGCAGCAAAGCGCTCCACGGTATTTTCCAGCACGCCATGACATAAGCCACGCCAGCCGGCATGCGCGGCGGCAACTTCATCACCCGCTTGTGAAGCAAACAGTACCGGCAGGCAATCCGCCGTCATCACCGCGCAGACCAACCCGGCCACATTGCTGTAAACCGCATCGGCGCGCAAATCTTCAGGAGTCTGGCCATCCAGCGTCAATACGCGAGTGCCATGTACCTGCTCCAGCCACCAAGGCATCTGCGGCAAGCCAGCCGCCGTTACCAGACATTGGCGGTTACTCGCCACGGCTTGCGCATCATCCCCAACATGCTCACCCAGGTTCAGCGAGTCATAGGGAGGGAGGCTGACACCGCCATGACGAGTGGAGCTGCAGGCTGTTACCCCTGCCGGCAGCGGCCAATCGGGTACAATCAGCGAACTCATTACCAATCCATCTGATCTTTGAATTCTTCGGTATCGAGCTTCAGCGCGGCGATCAGATCGACCATATCCTGTGGGATTGGCGCATGCCACTCCATCTGGATGCCGCTGATCGGATGATACAGGCGCAACATGGTCGCGTGCAGTGCCTGACGATCAAAGCCACGCAACGTGTTGATGAAGGCCTCTGACGCCCCTTTTGGCGGACGCGGACGGCCACCGTAGAGTTGATCACCCACCAGCGGATGGTTGATATACGCCATATGCACACGGATCTGGTGCGTACGGCCGGTTTCCAGGCGCAAACGTAAGCGGGTATGGGCGCGGAAATGCTCCATGATGCGGTAATGGGTCACCGCGGGTTTGCCCATTGGGTGCACGGCCATATGAGTGCGCTTGGTTGAATGGCGCGCAATCGGCTGTTCCACGGTGCCGCCAGCGGTCATGGTGCCAATCGCCACCGCTTCATATTCACGGGTGATCTCACGCTCCTGCAATGCCTCTACCAGACGGGTTTGCGCTGGAACGGTTTTGGCAACCACCATCAGGCCAGTGGTATCTTTGTCCAGACGGTGGACTATACCGGCACGCGGTACGTCGGCAATGGCTGGGAAATAATGTAACAATGCATTTAGTACGGTACCATCCGGATTGCCCGCACCAGGATGCACCACCAGATCGCGAGGTTTGTTGATCACCAGAATATCGGCGTCTTCATAGACGATATCCAGCGGGATATCTTGCGGTTCCCAACGGGCCTCTTCTTCTATCTGTGCATCAATGGCGACCGTTTCTCCCCCCAGAACCTTCTCTTTCGGTTTGTTTATCGTTTTGCCATTGACCTGTACCCTGTCTTCCAGGATCCAATCTTTTATGCGCGATCTGGAATAATCAGGGAACAATTCGGCCAAAGCCTGATCTAAACGTTGTCCAAGTTGAGTCTCGGCCACCGTTGCGGTGAGTTGTACTTGTTGTGCCATATGCAGCTTCTTCGTTAACGTTGGGTTTTCACGGCGATGCCGTTTAATATAATGTGCTATTGTAACTGGTCTTTTGTCGGGAGCTTAACGGACAGTCTCCCGGAATAACACCCTGAGGATAATCTAAACGTCATGACGCGTATGAAATATCTGGTGGCGGCAGCCACGTTGAGCCTGGCGCTGGCAGGTTGCTCCACATCCAAGGATGCGGTTCCCGACAGCCCGCCTGCGGAAATCTATGCTACTGCCCAGCAAAAACTGCAGGACGGTAACTTTAAGGGCGCGATTACGCAACTCGAAGCGTTAGATAACCGCTATCCATTCGGGCCGTACTCTCAGCAGGTCCAATTGGATCTGATTTATGCCTACTACAAATCTGCCGATTTACCTTTGGCACTGGCCTCTATTGATCGCTTTATGCGTCTGAACCCAACGCATCCGAACATTGACTACGTCATGTACATGCGCGGTCTGACAGATATGGCGTTGGATGACAGTGCGCTGCAAGGCTTCTTCGGGGTTGACCGTTCTGACCGCGATCCACAGCATGCCCGCGCCGCATTCCGCGACTTCAGCCAGTTGGTCCAACAGTATCCGAACAGCCAATACGCGACCGATGCCTACAAGCGTCTGGTATTCCTGAAGGACCGTCTATCCAAGTACGAGCTCTCAGTGGCGGAATACTACACTAAACGTGGCGCTTACGTCGCGGTAGTTAATCGCGTTGAGCAGATGATGCGTGAATTCCCGGATACCAAAGCGACCCGCGATGCACTGCCGCTGATGGAAAACGCCTATCGCCAGTTGCAATTGAATGCTCAGGCCGACAAGGTAGCGAAAATCATCGCCGCCAACGCGTCTTAAGTATTTGAGGCTGGTACAAAAACAAAACGGCAGCTTCGGCTGCCGTTTTTATTTGCTGCAAATTCAACCATTTTCAGGATAAATACACAAACAAAAACACGGTGTTAGCAAGGCTGCACCACCGGTTAACCTATCGATGATGCGCGTTCTGCTGCCAAGACTCAAGCGTTAGATGGCAGTTTCAGACGCTAAATCACAGATTGAGCTAACTTTGCAAAAAGTGACAAAAATATGTGTTTTCCATCACGCATTTCGGCAAAAAGAGCGGTATGCTGGATCTATCCAAGACGGAAAGACAGAGAGGTAAGTTATATGACAGTCAACATTACCAGCAAACAAATGGATATCACCCCCGCAATCCGTAATCATGTCGAAGACCGTCTCAGTAAACTGGAAAAGTGGCAGGCGCAGCTGATCAACCCACACATTGTCTTATCTAAAGAACCTAAAGGGTTTGCCGTCGACGCTACCATTACCACCCCTAACGGCCCGCTGGTTGCCAGCGCCAAACATGAAGACATGTATACCGCCGTTAATGAACTGATTGCCAAACTTGAGCGTCAGTTGAACAAGGTACAACACAAGAGCGAGGCCCGCCGCGCTTATGCCAGCGTGAAAGACCTGGCTCCGGTAATCACGCAGGAAGAAGAGGAATAGCTCTGCAAGTGATTGTTTCACATCAAACGCGCCCGAGGGCGCGTTTTTTGTCTGCCGGTTTCTATTGACACAGTGAAAAGCCAGCGGTTACTTTATCCCCTGATTTACACACACTTTGGAACGCCATGAACCGTAAACCGTTTTTCTTCGCATTCTTTTTTACCTTCCCCTGATTGGGAGGCGTTTCGTCGTGTGAGAAAGAATGCGAAGACGAACAACCAAGCCTCCTCAAGCAGGGGGCTTTTTTTATGGCTATATGACAACCCGCCCCGCTGGGCTTCAAGCTGCGGCTTGCAAGACGACGGGAATAGAAGAATACAAGGCAAAGCTGATTATGACTGATAACCCGTTACTCGTGCTGCGCGAACGCATCAGCGCACTGGATATGAAATTGCTGGCCCTGCTGGCTGAGCGCCGTGAACTGGCAGTTGAGGTGGGCAAAACCAAACTGCATTCGCACCGCCCGATCCGCGATAAAGAGCGTGAGCGCGATCTGTTGGATGCCTTGATCAGCGCGGCCAAACCTTATGACCTCGATGGTTTTTATGTCACCCGCCTGTTCCAGCTGATTATCGAAGACTCCGTGCTGACCCAGCAGGCCCTGTTGCAGCACCAGCTTAACCAGACTAGCCAACATTCCGCGCGCATTGCCTTCCTGGGACCAAAAGGCTCTTACTCACATCTGGCTGCCCGCCAATACGCCGCCCGTCATTTCGATCAGCTCATCGAATGCGGCTGTCAAAAATTCCAGGACATCTTTACCCAGGTGGAAACCGGCCAGGCGGATTACGCCATTTTGCCGATCGAGAACACCAGCTCCGGCTCTATCAACGATGTGTACGACCTGCTGCAACATACCAGTCTGTCAATCGTGGGTGAGTTAACCCTACCGATCGATCATTGCGTGCTGGTAGCCAGTGACACCGATATGCAGCAGATCGAAACCGTTTATAGCCATCCACAACCTTTCCAACAGTGCAGCCAGTATTTGAACCGCTATCCACACTGGAAGATTGAGTATTGTGAAAGTACCGCCGCCGCGATGGAGAAGGTCGCCAAGCTGAACTCGCCAAAAGCTGCGGCACTGGGCAGCGAGGCCGGTGGGGCGCTGTACAACCTGCAGGTGTTGGAACATAACCTGGCTAATCAGCAACAGAACATCACTCGCTTCATTATTCTGGCGCGTAAGGCGATTGAGGTATCCGAGCAGGTTCCGGCCAAAACCACGCTGATCATGGCTACCGGTCAACAATCCGGTGCTCTGGTGGAAGCCCTGCTGGTGCTACGTGACAATGGCATCATCATGACCAAGCTGGAATCACGCCCGATCAACGGTAACCCGTGGGAAGAGATGTTTTACATTGATGTGCAGGCTAACCTGCGTTCTGTCGCGATGGAGAAGGCGTTGAAAGGGCTGACACCGATCACCCGTTCGCTGAAAGTACTGGGCTGTTATCCAAGTGAAAACGTGGTGCCGGTCAATCCGTCTTAAGTAGCAAAAAGGGTTCGGCTATGCCGAACCCTTTTTCATCTATTGACGGCTATCGTTCGCCTGCCGTAGTAAAGAACGGCTCTCAACCAGGAAGCGTTGGGCATAATCACCAAACCAGTGTTCTACCTTCTGGAAGCTTTGAATAAATGCCTGCTTGTCGCCCTGCTCCAGCAGCTTAATCGCCTCACCAAAGCGCTGATAGTAGCGTTTGATCAGATCAATGTTATCTTCCGAAGACATGATGATATCGGCGTACAGCTGCGGATCCTGGGCAAATAGCCGCCCCACCATCGCCAGTTCCAACCGATAGATCGGTGAAGAGAGCGCCAGCAGCTGCTCCAACTGCACGTTCTCTTCGGCCAGATGCAGGCCGTAAGCAAAAGTAGCAAAGTGGCGCAGTGCCTGGATAAAGGCCATGTTCTGATCGTGTTCGACGGCGCTGATACAATGCAAACGCGCGCCCCAAACCTGCAACTGCTCCAACAGCCATTGGTAGGCCTCCGGCTGACGACCATCGCAGTACACCACCACCTGTTTGGCCACGCTGCCAACATCCGGGCCAAACATCGGGTGCAACCCCAGTACCGGGCCGCCATGTACGGCCAGCATCGCCTGTAACGGCCGGTTCTTCACCGAAGCCAGATCGACCAGAATACAGTCCTGCGGCAACGGCGGCAGTTGGGCGATCACCTGCTCGGTGATATGGATCGGTACGCTGACAATCACCATACCGGCATCCGCCAGCAGGCTATCCGCCTGCGGCCAATCCTCTTGATCCAACACTTTGACCTGATAACCCGACAGCGTCAGCAGCCGGTTAAACAGGCGGCCCATCTGGCCATTACCGCCAATAATGACGATAGGGCGCAGCTGTGGGCACAGCGTTTTGAAGCCTTTATCATTCTCACTGGTGTAGGATTCGCGCATCACGCGGCGCAGCACGTCTTCGATCAAATCTGGTGGAACGCCGAGGCTTTCCGCTTCCTGGCGACGAGAGGCCAGCATTGCCGCCTCTCGCTCAGGTACGTAAACCGGTAAACCGTAGTGGCTTTTGACTTCCCCCACTTCCGCCACCAGCTCCAGGCGTTTCGCCAACAGGGCCAGCAGCGCTTTATCCACTTCGTCAATTTGATCGCGCAATGCGGTCAGTTCAGCCACCATAACTCACTACTCTCCAGTGCGTGCCATCAGCGCAGCGCCGAGATCCTGATGCATTTGGCGCAGCAGCGTCTCCGTGCTTTCCCAGTTGATGCAGGCATCGGTCACCGATACGCCGTAGCGCATATCCACACGCGGCTGTTCAGAAGACTGGCTGCCCTCGTGCAGATTGCTTTCCAGCATAATACCGGTGATCGAACGGTTACCCGCTCTGATCTGCTCAACTACGGATTCGGCAACCGCCGGCTGACGGCGATAGTCTTTATTTGAGTTGCCATGGCTGCAATCTATCATCAAGGACGGATGGAGTCCCGCATCCTGCATCTGTTTTTCGCAGGCGGCAACGTGCTCAGCGCTGTAGTTAGGCGTTTTACCGCCGCGCAGGATCACATGGCCGTCTGGGTTGCCCTGGGTTTGCAACAGGCAAACCTGGCCAGCCTGATTGATACCGACAAAACGGTGCGCCATGGATGCAGCGCGCATCGCGTTGATTGCCGTGCCCAGGCTACCGTCGGTACCATTTTTGAAGCCCACCGGCATTGAAAGGCCGGAAGCCATTTCACGGTGCGTCTGAGATTCTGTAGTACGTGCACCGATCGCCGACCAGCTGAACAGATCGCCCAGGTATTGCGGGCTGTTCGGATCCAACGCTTCGGTCGCCAACGGCAGGCCCATACCGACCAGATCCAGCAGCAGGCGACGCGCAATGTGCAAACCTGCTTCTACGTCAAAGGATCCATCCATATAGGGATCGTTGATCAGACCTTTCCAGCCGACGGTGGTTCTTGGCTTTTCAAAATAGACGCGCATAACGATATACAGCTGATCGCTCAATTCAGCCGACAGGGTTTTCAGACGACGCGCGTAATCCAGCGCGGCATCAGGATCGTGGATCGAACATGGCCCACAGACCACCAGCAGACGGTGATCTTGCCCTTTAAGGATATTGGCAATGGTTTGGCGGGCCGTAGCGATTTCCGTTTCATCGTTGGCACTGAGTGGGAACTGGTTCTTCAGCTCTTCCGGGGTGATAAGAACCTGTTCTGCACTGATATGTACGTTGTTGAGCGCGTCTTTTTGCATGATGCTATTCCTGTCGTTTGCCGTTATGCGTGTGCGTAATTAAAACATTGAGCGTTACAGGTGCTACCTTAACCACTCCTTGTAAAGTTTTCAATCCATTTACTGTAAATAAAAAGTTACCCTGTCAGGAAGGGAGGGTTCCAACCCACAAAAGAAAACAACAATACAGGTTAATTTATTGTTTTTGTTAAATAAAGAATAAAACAAATCTACCAGGGCACAGCGAAGGCTCATCAACACCACTTCGAAAAAAATCAGAGCATGTAAATAAAAATGAACACAAAGATAAGCTATTCATTGACACTGATACGCTCAAAAAACCACCTCAACTCTGTGTCGGGGTGTTGCATGCCGCGCCGCATAGCCAACAAGTTCCTTGGCAAAACCGCCCCATCCATCGCCAAATTAAACAACTATAAAACAATTGTCATACATTTAACTGGCAATTGATTTTCATTCTTTATTCATTTGAATCTATATCAGAAATAATAGTAACCCTATTGAATAAATATTGCGGAACCTCACAGTTATCCCCCGCTAAATAAATAACTATGGCATAAATCGCTCACACCTCTTTAGGGTTAACCTGCGAAGACAGAGCCCGTACCACCTGCATTGAGGAGCGATGAGCGTTAGCAGTTTTTACTTTCTGACAAGGGACTCTCATGATCACTTTGCAATTCGCAATTATTATTATCTGCCTATTAGTCGGCACCCGATTTGGCGGTATGGGGCTAGGCTTAATAAGTGGGATTGGCTTATTTCTGCTGTGTTTTATATTCGGCTTAGAGCCAGGTAAACCCCCTGTAGATGTCATGCTCACCATTTTGGCGGTGATCGGCTGTGCTTCGGTGTTACAAACCGCTGGCGGTCTGAATGTCATGATGCAATACGCCGAGCGACTACTGCGCCGCCACCCGCAGCACATCACCTTGCTAGCCCCTTTTACCACCTGGACGCTGACCTTCCTGTGCGGTACCGGCCACGTGGTCTACACCATGTTCCCGATCATTTCTGATATCGCCATCAAAAAAGGCATTCGCCCAGAACGCCCTATGGCCGTCGCCTCTGTCGCCTCACAGATGGCTATCACCGCGTCCCCGGTTTCCGTGGCCGTGGTATCGCTGGTTTCGATCATTGCGGCCGGCCATGGGATCGGCAAAGCCTACTCGCTGCTGGAGATCCTGGCCGTTTCGATCCCGGCGTCGTTGGTCGGCGTATTGATGGCGGCATTGTGGAGTCTGCGCCGCGGTAAAGATCTGGATAAGGATGCGGATTTCCAGGCCAGGATCCAAGATCCGGAGCAGCGCGCCTATATCTATGGCGGCACCGAAACGCTGCTCAATCAAACATTTCCCAAGCAGGCTTACTGGTCAACGCTGATCTTCTTCGGCGCTATCGCTATCGTGGTCATGCTCGGTGCCTTTGCCGATCTGCGTCCTTCCTTTGCCGATGCCAAGGGCGTGTTAAAACCGCTGTCGATGAATCTGGTGATCCAGATGATGATGCTGATCGCCGGTGCCGTGATCCTGATGGGCTGTAAAGTCAAACCTAGCGATATCGCCAACGGTGCCGTATTCAAAGCGGGAATGGTCGCCATCTTCTCGGTCTTCGGCGTGGCATGGATGAGTGATACCTTCTTCCAGGCACATATGGGGGAGCTAAAGGTGGTGCTGGAAGACGTGGTGAAAAGCCAACCCTGGACTTACGCTATCGTCTTGTTCCTGGTTTCCAAACTGGTTAACAGCCAGGCCGCGGCTCTGACCGCCGTTGCACCAATGGCCTTGCAGTTAGGCGTCGAGCCTAAAATGCTGCTGGCCTTCTTCCCGGCGGCCTATGGTTACTTCGTGTTACCCACCTACCCAAGCGATTTGGCCTGCATCGGCTTTGACCGCTCTGGCACTACACGTATCGGTAAATTTATCATCAACCACAGCTTTATCATTCCTGGCCTGATCGGCGTCCTGTGCTCCTGCATCACCGGCTATCTATTAGTGATGACCTTCCTTTAGTCTCGTTTCTGCCGGCAGCGGGCGATCCCGTTGCCGCTGTTATCACTGCCGCAAAAAGCCAATAGTATCACTAGACGAAAAGTGCATAAGTCCCCTGTTTAAACTAAAAACATAAGCTAACCAGACCTATTTTTGTCCCCTCAGCGAACCGATATAATGTGAGCGCCATCACTTATAATCACACTTAACTACTGGATCCAAAATGCTCTCTTTACGCGCTCATCGCGCCATTCCGCTGTTTTTTAGCTGCTTGACCACCTTCACCAGTGTTTCCGTATTCGCCGACAATACCCTCTTCACCGCGATGGACGATCCGGCCACCGCCAAGAAGCCGTTTGATGGTAATGTTCAGGCTGGCTATAACGCCCAGTCAGGCAACACACAGAACTCGACCCTGCTGGCCAACACCACCATGACCTGGTTTAACAGCGATACGGCATACAGCCTGTGGGGCTCGGCGAACAACACTACCTCCTCCAACGTACGCTCCTCCGAGAAATACCAGGCCGGTGGCCGTACCCGTCATAATCTGACGGCTCGTAATTATATGTTCGGCCAGGTTGGCTGGTTGAACGATCGTTACAACGGTTATGATTCACGCTCTACGCTGACCGGGGGTTACGGGCGCCAGATCTTTAGCGACCCGCGCCAGGACCTGCGGGTCGAATTCGGCCCAGGCGTTCGCCATGATGAATACCACGGCGGTGGCCGTACCACCCGTGCCCTGGCCTATGGCGCTGCCAACTATTCCTACAGGCTGACAGACACGGCCCGTCTATCCGAAGGGCTATCCGCTTTGGCGAACGACGAAACCACCGTTAACTCCGAAACCGCGTTAAACGTCGCCATCAATAATGACTTCGCCCTACGGCTGGCCTACACGGTGGTCTACAACACCAAACCACCGGCCTCAGCACCGAAAAATACCGATACCACAACTTCAGTAACGCTGGTGTACGGTTTGTAATTTCGTCTTACAGATCCGCGTAGTCCACCTCTAAGCCCATAATTAATGGGCTTTTTTTATGCCCATTCGCGCATTGACCATTTTGCTAAAAATAATCCTATCCTTGCTTGACGACTTTAGCATTTTGATTAATACTGTATGCATATACAGTAATAATTGCTAAGGTAAAACCCATGATAAACCCGGCAAATGAGGCCAGTATCGACTCGCTTATCGTGGCCAACAGCCGCGTTATCCTACAGAACAACCCGCTGCGACAGCAGATCTGGGGTTAATGGGATGGAGAGATTAACCTCATTCATTACCTATTCCGCGGCACTGTTTCTCGCCTGGCTTGGCAGGCTCTCGCCGCAGGATGTTGCCTTTCTGATCGGCGCGGCTGTAGGGATCGGCACCTTCCTGGTTAATTGGTACTACAGACGCAAAAGTCTGGAGATCCTCAAAAGCATCGAGCGCGATGCAGCAGCACGGAGACTTTTTGATGAACTCAATCGTTAAGCGTTGCAGCGCCCTGGCCATTCTGACGATCGCCATGCTACTGCCACAGGCCAAGCGGATTAATACTTCCGAACAAGGGCTGTACCTGATTGCCGATTTTGAGGGGTGCCAGTTAACCCCGTATCAATGCGCAGCAGGGGTTTGGACGCAAGGTATCGGCCATACGGCAGGCGTTATTCCAGGTAAATCCATCACGCCAGTGCAGGCAGCGGAAAACCTGCTGGAAGATATCCGCCGGGTGGAGAGCCGCATCGCGGCCTGTCTGCCAAAGCAGATGCCCCAGGCCACTTATGATGCCGTCATGGCGTTTGCCTTTAACGTTGGTACGGGGGCCACCTGCCGCTCTACCCTGGTTTATTTCCTTAACCATGGCCAATGGCAGCAGGCTTGCGATCAGTTACCACGCTGGATTTATGTCAATGGCGTCAAAAACCGCGGGCTGGAACGCCGCCGGGCCGCCGAACGTGAGCTGTGCCTAAAAGGTCTCAGCACGCCGAATACCACCAGTTTCCCAGGGAAAGAACAGCTCGCTCAGTGACTTTTTCGAGCATTGCTGACGAATAGTTTTTCACCGTTTTATCAAGAGGGGGTCTCTATGATGCATTGTCCACTGTGCGGTAGCGTGGCACACACTCGCTCCAGCCGCTATCTGAGTGAGTCGACCAAAGAACGCTATCACCAATGCCGTAACATTAACTGCAGTTGTACCTTTGCCACCCATGAATCCGTGGCCCGGGTCATCGTTTCACCCGGCGACATCATTCCGGTGCAGCCTCACCCGCAAGAAGGCAAACAACGCGCCGCCGCGATGTAATGAAAAAAGGGGGATTACCATCTGGTAATCCCTTGGTTTCAAACCAATGCCATCAGAATAACGATAATCCAATCGGAGAGAATAGATGGTAAGCTTTAGAAAACCGGATCATTGAGATGATAGGGAGATCAAATGCAACAACTGGTCTTGGAACACTGGAGTTTTCATGCGCCAAAAACGACACAGCAAATCGTTGTTCCTGATGGCTGTCGGGATTTAATTTTCCTGACTGACAGAAATGGGCAACAGGAGATAATGATCACTGAGATCGACACCTGTGCCTATGGCGTAGAAAGCGCCGCAGGGGACCATTATGATGGTTTCCGGTTTCGGCCAGATTGTGTTATCGATGAGGGCAAATTATACCATTACCTCAACGCTTGCCGATTAACACCGGACCATCCAACATTACTGTCCATCATTCACGATACCGTTCGTGTGGATACGCAACTTGCCGAAATATTGCTGTCGTTACGGCTTGCCAACTCTCTGACTCAGGCAAGCCAGGAGTTGGGGATCAGCGTTCGTACTCTGGAACGACTGGTGAAGAACAAAACGGGCAAGAGCCCGTTATTCTGGCTTCGTCTATTACGAATGAGAAGAACTGCATCAATGCTATCTGCCTGTGATCCTGCCTCCCTGACAGAAATCGCACTAAACGGTGGCTATTGTGACCAATCGCACATGAACAGGGAGTTCCAGCATTGGTTAGGGATCACGCCTGCCGCATTCCGTATCAATCCCCATTGGCAACAGGCGTTTGGTGAAGGCTACGATTAAGCCATGACGGAACAGATCTCGACGAGGTTATGCTCTGGATCTGCCACATAGCAGATCGTTTGCCCCCAAGGCATGTGCTGAATATCTTCAACCAGCACCGCACCGGCATCCAGCGCTGTTTTTAGCGCTTTCGGCACATCGTCGGTAGTGAAGGCAATTTCAAACACCGGATGATTATAATCACTTTTAGCGCTCTTTTTGCCCTGCCCAGCCAGCAACTCTCTTGAGCAAAATGACAGCCGCGTGGCACCGGTAGCCAATTCTCCCCAGTCCCCACTTTCATGCAAACAATGGATCTCAAAACCAAAGGCTCGATGATAGAAATCCATCGTTTGCTGCACGTTATCAACATATAAAATCGTATAGGCAAATTGCATTGCAGGCGCTCCATTCAGCTGTCAGTGACGGTAGTTTCACAAATCCGCCTTCCCGCGTATTGGATAAATACGACAGGCTAATTAACGTACGTCCCCCTCCCTCCTCGTCAAACACCAACACCATGCCCGACGCACCATAAAAAAAGGGGATTACCATAACGGTAATCCCCTTATCACTATTAACTTTTGGATGCTGCTTAGTTAACGCGGTTCAGACGCTCTTTGATACGAGCAGACTTACCAGTACGTTCACGCAGGTAGTACAGTTTGGCTTGACGAACGGCACCACGACGTTTAACAGTAATGCTGTCGATTACTGGGGAGTGAGTCTGGAATACACGCTCAACACCTTCGCCGTTGGAAATCTTACGAACAGTGAATGCAGAGTGCAGACCGCGGTTACGAATAGCGATAACCACGCCCTCGAATGCCTGCAGACGTTTTTTGCTACCTTCAACGACCCATACCTTCACTTCCACGGAATCACCCGGACGGAATGCAGGTACGTCTTGCTTCATCTGCTCTTGTTCAATTTGCTTAATAATGTTGCTCATAATATGTCTCTTACCCTAGGTAAACTGATATATCGGTCTCGTCGAGACAACGCTCAGACGTTCCCTTCATAGTCCTGTTACTTAGCTCGATGTTCCCGTTGGAACTCGGCCAGCAACACCTCTTGCTCGTCAGTCAGAGCTAGGCTTTCTAGAAGTTCAGGTCTTCTAAGCCAGGTACGGCCCAGCGACTGCTTTAAGCGCCAGCGACGTATCTCGGCATGGTTGCCCGACAGTAAAACTGGCGGAACCTCCATCCCTTCTAACACCTCCGGGCGGGTATAGTGCGGGCAGTCCAGCAATCCCTCAGCGAAGGAATCTTCCTCTGCCGAAGCCTGATGGCCCAGAACACCCGGTATAAAGCGGGCGACCGAATCGATCAGGGTCATTGCCGGTAGTTCACCGCCGCTGAGAACGTAATCGCCGATTGACCATTCTTCGTCAATTTCGGTTTGGATCACGCGCTCGTCTATCCCTTCGTAACGGCCACACACCAGGATCATCTTCTGGTTAGCCGCCAGTTCGCGCACACCGGTTTGATCCAGCTTGCGCCCCTGAGGTGACAGATAAATCACCTTTGCTCCCTCGCCTGCCGCTGCTTTTGCTGCATGAATAGCTTCCCGCAAGGGTTGCACCATCATCAACATTCCCGGGCCGCCGCCATAAGGGCGATCGTCCACGGTACGATGCCGGTCGTAGGTGAAGTCACGCGGACTCCAACACTGCACGCTCAGCAGGCCATTTTTTACTGCCCGGCTAGTTACCCCGTAATCGGTGATTGCGCGAAACATCTCAGGAAACAGGCTTACGATACCAATGAACACCAGCCAATCCCCATCTTGTTATTCCACTTGCTTCGACCATTAAATCCGGAGGTCAAAAACCAGGATCCCACTCAGCCTCGATAATCTTGGCGGCGAGATCGACTTTCTTGATAACCTGCCCATGAAGAAACGGGACCAACCGCTCCTTCATACCGAATGCATCTTTCAGGTTTGCCCGCACGACCATGACGTCGTTAGAACCGGTTTCCATCATATCGATGACTTTACCCAGTTCGTATCCGGAAGTGGTGACTACCTGGCAACCCATAAGGTCTTTCCAGTAGTAATCATCGCCTTCCAGCGGAGGCAACTGCTCGGAATCTACGACAATTTCGCAATTGGTCAGTAAATTCGCTGCATCCCGATCGTCAATGCCTTTGACCTTGATGATCAGATCCTGACTGTGGCGTTTCCAGTCTTCCAACTCGACAAACTGCCACTGACCAGAGCGCTGGATTAACCAGGGCTGATAGTCAAATATGCTTTCGGCGTTCTCGGTGGATGAAAACACTCTGAGCCAACCACGGATGCCGTAAGTAGACCCCATCTTACCGAGTACAATCGGCTGCTTAGGTGCTACCGGTTTGAGTTGCTTGCTCATTGCCACCACCGCGACAGATTAAGCTGCTTTCTTAGCGTCTTTGATCAGCGCGTGAACGCGATCAGAAACGGTAGCACCCAGACCAACCCAGTGCTCAATGCGATCCAGGTCCAGACGCAGTGCTTCAGCCTGACCAGATGCGATTGGGTTGAAGAAACCTACACGCTCGATGAAACGACCATCACGAGCATTGCGGCTGTCGGTCACTACTACTTGATAGAACGGACGCTTTTTAGCGCCGCCACGTGCCAAACGAATTGTTACCATAACATCCTCTTTAGTTAATAAAACAGCCGGGCCCCATTGAGGGACGGGGCCCGGTTGCAATATAAAAAGCCCGAAAATTTTACTCATTTTGGCGCAAAAAGCAATCTAAAGCGTAGATTGCCGGTAATTCGTTTTTGCGCCATCACGCTCTCGGACAGGTTTTACCGTGATCGGTAAATCGACAAACCCGCCACAGCCTTGCTGCGGCGTGGTTTTAACGGCCTGGGAAGCCCGGCGGCATCATGCCTTTCATGCCGCGCATCATCTTCGCCATTCCGCCTTTTTTCATCTTTTTCATCATGCGCTGCATATCGTCGAATTGTTTTAACAACCGATTAACATCCTGCACCTGCATGCCGGAGCCCATCGCAATGCGACGTTTGCGTGAACCCTTGATAATTTCCGGCTTGGCACGCTCTTTCAACGTCATTGAGTTAATGATCGCCTCCATGCGTACCAGCACTTTGTCATCCATCTGCGATTTGACGTTGTCCGGCAGTTGGCCAGCGCCCGGCAGTTTGCTCAACATGCTGGCCATACCGCCCATATTACGCATCTGCTTGAGCTGGTCGAGGAAGTCGGTCAGATCGAAACCGTCGCCCTTCTTCAGCTTGCTAGCCAGTTTTTCCGCCTGTGCGCGGTCAACCTTGCTTTCGATATCTTCGATCAGCGACAGCACGTCGCCCATGCCGAGAATACGTGAGGCCACGCGATCCGGATGGAATGGCTCCAGCGCGTCGGTTTTCTCGCCCACGCCGAGGAATTTGATCGGCTTGCCGGTAATGTGGCGAATAGACAACGCCGCACCGCCGCGCGCATCACCATCGACCTTGGTCAGCACTACGCCGGTCAACGGCAGCGCTTCGTTAAAGGCCTTGGCGGTGTTGGCCGCATCCTGGCCGGTCATGGCGTCGACCACAAACAGGGTTTCCACCGGCTTGATCGCCGCATGTACCTGTTTGATTTCGTCCATCATCGCTTCATCGACGTGCAAGCGGCCTGCGGTATCGACGATCAGCACGTCGTAGAACTTCAGCTTGGCCTGTTGCAGCGCACGGTTAACAATGTCGATCGGTTTTTCTTTCACGTCTGACGGGAAGAAGTCGATGCCGACGCCTTCCGCCAGGGTTTCCAACTGCCGGATCGCCGCAGGGCGATACACGTCGGCAGAAACCACCAGGACTTTTTTCTTCTGTTTTTCTTTCAGGAATTTGCCGAGCTTGGCCACGCTGGTGGTTTTACCCGCACCTTGCAGGCCGGCCATCAGCACCACCGCCGGTGGCTGCGCCGCCAGGTTCAGCTCGGTGTTCACTTCGCCCATCGCGGCAATCAGCTCGCTCTTGACGATTTTGACGAACTCCTGGCCCGGCGTCAGGCTTTTGTTAACTTCATGCCCAACCGCGCTCTCTTTCACGCGGTTGATGAAGTCACGCACTACCGGCAGCGCAACGTCCGCTTCCAGCAATGCCATACGCACTTCACGCAGGGTTTCTTTAATGTTCTCTTCGGTCAGCCGCCCACGGCCACTGATATTGCGCAGGGTGCGCGACAATCGATCGGTTAAATTTTCAAACATCGTCTCATGCTCAACGTAAGAGTCAGGCCGCAGTGGCGACACAATTGCGGCGATTATAACACGTTGCTACAACGATCTCTGCCTCAGCGTTGGAGATTGGTTGGAGTAGGGGCCGCTCAACGTTATACTGGCATTCCAATTAACCATGCCGATGCTAAATAACGCTATGCCAGTATTCTCTCTTGTGGCTTTGATGGCCTACCTGCTCAGCCTTGGACTGATCATTCCCAGTTTGTTGCGGAAGAATAGCGCATACCGTCGGCTGGCGCTGGTTTCGGCCGTGGTGGCGCTGATCTGCCATGCCATCGCCCTCCAGCAGCGCATTTTTGACGTCAGCGCCGGGCAAAATCTCAGCCTGCTGAACATCGGCTCCATCGTTGGCCTGATTATCTGTTCGGTGATGACCTACGTCGCCTCCCGCGATCGCGGCTGGTTCCTGCTGCCGATCGTCTACAGCTTTGCGATGATCAACCTGGCATTCGCCTGCTTTCTGCCTGGCGAGTTTATCACCCATCTGGAAGCCAGCCCGGAGCTGATGGTGCATATCGGCCTGGCGCTGTTCTCTTACTCCACCCTGATTATCGCCACGCTGTACGCCCTGCAACTCGCCTGGCTTGATTACCTGCTGAAACATAAAAAACTCGGTTTCAGTGCCGATATGCCGCCGCTGATGAGTATTGAGCGCAAGATGTTTCATATCACCCAGATCGGTGTGGTATTGCTGACGCTGACGCTGTGTACCGGCCTGCTGTATATGGACAACCTGTTTAGCAAAGAGAACGTACATAAGGCGGTGCTGTCCATCATGGCGTGGTTTGTTTATATCGTGCTGCTGTGGGGCCATTATCACGAGGGCTGGCGTGGCCGCCGCGTGGTCTGGTTCAGCTTTGCCGGCTCTTTTCTGCTTACCATGGCCTACTTCGGGAGCCGCCTGCTCCAGGAACTGATGATGGTGCGCTAAGTCTGGCCTGGCGCTCCATCGCCCCGCTGAGGCACTCTTCTCCCCCAACATAAGGAATACCGCGTTGGAGCACGTTTCGACTGAGACCCTCATTTTCATTTTGGTGATTATGGTCGCGGTCTCCGCTTATTTTTCAGCATCCGAAACCGGCATGATGACGCTCAACCGCTATCGTCTGCGCCACTTGTCCAAACAGGGCAACCGTGCCGCACGCCGAGTAGAGAAGCTGCTGCAAAAGCCTGACCGCCTGATTGGCCTGGTGCTGATTGGCAACAACCTGGTCAATATCCTGGCCTCTGCGCTGGGGACCATCGTCGGGATGCGCCTGTATGGCGATATTGGCGTGGCAATCGCCACCGGGGTGCTGACCTTTGTCGTGCTGCTGTTCGCCGAAGTGTTACCCAAAACCTTTGCCGCCCTCTATCCTGAACGCATTGCCTTCCCTAGCAGCTTCCTGCTGGCCCCGCTGCAAAAAGTCATGTTCCCACTGGTGTGGCTGCTCAATGGCATTACCACCCTGCTGCTGCGGATTTTCGGCATCCGTACCAACGTACGCATCAGCGGCGCGTTGAGCAAAGAGGAGCTGCGCACCATTGTGAACGAGTCCCAGTCGAAGATTTCGCGCCGTAATCAGGACATGCTGATTTCAGTGCTGGATCTGGAGAAGGTGACGGTGGATGACATCATGGTGCCGCGCAACGAGATCGTCGGAATTGATATCAACGACGACTGGAAGTCGATCATGCGCCAGCTGACACACTCCCCACACGGTCGAATCGTGTTGTACCGCGATTCGCTGGACGACTCCATCAGCATGCTGCGCGTCCGTGAAGCCTACCGGCTGATGACCGAGAAAAAAGAGTTCAACAAAGAGAACCTGCTGCGAGCGGCCGATGAGATCTACTACGTGCCAGAGGGCACGCCACTCAACGTTCAACTGGTGAAATTCCAGCGCAACAAAGAGAAGGTCGGCATCGTGGTCGATGAGTATGGTGATATCCAGGGGCTGGTGACGGTTGAGGATATCCTCGAAGAAATCGTCGGCGATTTCACCACCTCAATGTCACCTACGCTGGCGGAGGAAGTGAATCCACAGAGCGATGGCTCGGTATTGATCGATGGCAGTGCCAACGTGCGCGAACTGAACAAGGCTTTCAACTGGACGCTGCCAGCCATTGAGGCCAGGACCATCAACGGTATGCTGCTCGAAGAGCTGGAGGAGATCCCCAGCATCGGGACCAGGGTACGCATCAGCCACTATGATATCGATATCCTCGACGTACAGGACAATATGATCAAGCAGGTGCGCGTCACGCCGATTAAATCCTTACAGGCAAGTGTGCAAAACCACTAGGCCCCTCACCCTAACCCTCTCCCACAGGGAGAGGGGACCTATCGAGTAAGCTGAAAGTATCGTGGTTCTTCATAAGCATCGGTGATTGAAAGGACGATCTAGTTTGCTTAGCTCACCTCTATTACTTCCAAAAGAGCCGGGACTACCAGCTCCCTCTCCCTGTGGGTTTGGGTTTGGGTGAGGGGCAATCGGGCTGCTTGATCAGCTCTATTACGTCCAAAAGAGTAGAGACTACCAGCTCCCTCTCCCTGTGGGAGAGGGTTGGGGTGAGGGGACCTAGATGTGCAACTCTTGCAGCTTATCTTCCGGCAACGCCAGCTCTTCGTTATGGTTCACTACCACGCCGTGCTCAAGAATATGCTTGGCAATTTCCTGCGCCTCTTCCAGCGAGTGCATATGGTAGGTACCGCATTGGAACTCATTGAGCTCAGGGATCTTGCGCTGGTCAGTCACCTTCAAGACGTCGGCCATCGCGGCTTGCCAGGCATCAGCCACGCGCTGCTCTTCCGGTACGCCAATCAGGCTCATATAGAAGCCGGTACGGCAACCCATTGGCGAGATATCGATGATCTCCACGCCGTTACCATTCAGATGGTCGCGCATGAAGCCAGCGAACAGATGTTCCAAGGTATGGATCCCACGCTCTGGCATCACTTCCAGATTCGGGCGACAGAAGCGCAGATCGAATACGGTGATGGTATCCCCATGAGGGGTTTGCATGGTTTTAGCAACGCGGACAGCCGGAGCCGCCATGCGAGTATGATCTACGGTAAAGCTATCCAGCAGTGGCATGTCATCACCTCTTGGTAAAATGAATTTATTTCGAAACTTTTTTCGTACCGATGAAACCTTTTCCAACCCTGCGGGTCTTAATCTATGAAAGACGCGCATTTGTTATCATCATCACTGTTTTCAGAGATGAGTATTTGGCCACAGTGATGTGGCCTTTTTCTTTTTCAGCCCCCGCCGTTTTCCTTCAGGAACTGTTCAAAGCTTAGCGTGTCACTGGCTTCTATGTCACGCTGGCGCTGCCACGAGGCTTGCTGCTCCTGAGCGAATTGCTCTTCGGTCAGCAGTTCCAACGGCTCCGCTATCAGCATTTTGCGATATTTTTCCGCCAGTTCCAGGCCAACGTTACCGGTGCCTTGCGCTTTCATTTCCTTGAGGATACGGGCCGAGAACGTCAGCTCCGGATCGTCAAACGCCGCCACCAGTTGTTCACACACCTGCTGATATTGTCGATCGCCCGCTTCGCTATCCAACACCTCGGCCACCCGCTTCAGATCGGCAAACAGCGCTTTGCCAACCTTATCCAACGGTTCACGGGTATCGTTACAGCCGATGCCGATGGTCTGGCCTGGCTTACGCCCTTCCAGGATCACCCGATTCCAGTTTTTACGGGTGCACAACAGTTCATCACTGCTCATTTCTGGCGCATCCGCCAGTACGCACCACACCAGGAACAGATCCAGGAAACGCGCCTGCACCGCATCCACACCGATTGGCGAGAATGGGTTGATGTCCAGCGAGCGTACTTCGATATACTCGATACCGCCGCGTAACAGTGCATCTGACGGTGTCTCACCGCTGTGGGTGACGCGTTTTGGCCGGATCGGGGCATAGAGTTCGTTTTCGATCTGCAACACGTTGCTGTTCAGTTGCAGATAGCGATCGCCCTCTTTTACTCCCAGCTTGGCATAGTCTTCTGAAGGCGTCGCAATCGCACGCTTCAGACCTTGCACATAGGTTTGCAGATCGTTAAAGGTAATACCCAGATTACTCTGCGACTTATTGGTATAGCCCAGATCGCTCAGGCGCAGCGAGGTGGCATAAGGCAAATAACACATGCCCCGTTCATTGCGCTCAAACGGCAAATCGGTTTCTCGGCCTTTGAGGAACGAGGAACAGATGGCTGGCGATGCCCCGAACAGATATGGGATCACCCAACCAAAGCGGTAGTAGTTGCGGATCAGGCGGAAATATCCCGCAGAGATCTGCTCTTTACCACTCTCTTCATCTTCAACGCCGGCCCACGCCTGCCAAAACTCCAGCGGCAGGGAGAAGTTGTAGTGCACACCGGAAATGGTTTGCATCAACGCGCCGTAGCGGTTCTTCAGCCCCTCCCGGTACAGCGTTTTCATCCGCCCAACGTTGGAGGTGCCAAATTGCGCCAGTTCGATGTCCTGCTCGGCGTTGATAAAGCACGGCATGCTCAACGGCCACATGCGCTCATCACCCAGATTGCGCGCCACGTGACGATGGATATCGCGCAGGAACGTCAGCAAGTGATCGAGGTCGTCATCAACCGGTGTAATAAATTCTAATAGCGCCTCGGCAAAGTCCGTGGTGATCCAATGGTGCGTTAATGCCGCCCCCAGTTGTTCTTGATGACCCGTGCTGGCAAGCGTGCCATCCGCAGTTACCCGCAGTGTTTCACGCTCAATACCGCGCCGGATCCCTTTTAATGCATGAGGGTGGGCTTCCAACCAGGAAAGCGCCTGTGATACGTCCGGGATCAAATTGACCTCCCGCTTCTAAAAACGATAGCTGTAAGCATACTGAATCCGCTCCCTAGAGAATATTGAGTTATATTCACTTGGTTAATGCCACCAGGCGATACCCTGCAGCGTAATCATCGTCAAGATGATGTAACGCAACGCTTTTCCGATACACAGAAACAGCGTAACGGCACCCCATGGCATGCGCAGCCAGCCTGCCAACACGCACAATAAATCGCCCACAACCGGCACCCAACTGAGCAACAGCGCAGCCGGGCCAAAGCGTTGTAACCAACCAAGAGCCGTTTCCAGCCCGCGTTGTGGTTTCAACGCCGGTAACAGACGCCCGATAATGACGTTGGTCAACCCACCCAGGGTATTTCCCAACGTTGCAGCCAGCACCAGTAAACCTGGTGAAGCGCTGCTGTTGGTCAACAACGCAACCAACACGATCTCCGAATTGCCAGGCAACAGCGTCGCACTAAGGAAGCTGCTGCCAAACAACGACATGACCGCCAACGTACTACTCACAATGCGCGAACGTCTACCACGGCCATATTGGCGCTTCTGGCGGCCCGAATGCCGAAATCGGCATCTTCAAACACCACGCAGTGCTCAGGAGGCACGCCAATCAACTCCGCACAGCGCAGGAAGGTATCCGGCTCCGGCTTGTGGCGTTGAACATCATCAGCACCAACGATGGCATCAAAGCAGTCGAACAGCCCTAAATGACGCAGCAACATCTCCGCCATCCGGTGCTCACTGCCCGTCCCCACGGCCATGGGGCGACGGCCATGATAAGACTTCACTACTTCAATCAGCGGCAATGGGCGCACCGTGTCTAATAGCATGCTTTCTACCGCACGGGTTTTCTCGGCGGCCAGTTGATGAGGATCGAGATCGGCCTGATGTGCGGCAATCACCGCCTGCGCAATGCGCCAGGTAGGTGAACCGTTCAGCCCTGTCATGGCGGCCGCATCAAACTTCATTCCGTAACGAGCCAACACCTCGTGCCACGCCTTGAGATGCGTCGGCTCGGTGTCCAGAATGGTACCGTCCATGTCGAAGATCAGACCCTGATAGCGATCATACATCGTGACTCCATGACCATTGAGCAAAGAAAGCTACTTTAGCGTAAAGCCGGAAGGTTGTCGCTGCCAGAGCATGACGGAAAATGCGGTGTAGAAGAGAGCTTATAAGAAGCAAAGACGGAAGCTGGAAAGCAGAAAACGAAAAACCCGCCGAAGCGGGTTTCTCTATAAAATGGTGCATCCAGGAGGACTATTCAGCACAATCCTGCGCTTCACCCGTTGGGCCGTTGCAGTGCAACGTTATCCTCCCTAGTGCTACCTTCCATATTGTATCTATCTACAAATTAGCGTTTGCGATAAGTACATTATAATATGGTGCATCCAGGAGGATTCGAACCTCCGACCGCTCGGTTCGTAGCCGAGTACTCTATCCAGCTGAGCTATGGATGCAGTTTTATTTTTTAGCGATGGGTTTCGTTCCGTGAAACTTCACTTGAAGAATGGTG
Source organism: Serratia sp. 2723 (assembly GCF_050434425.1). Classification (NCBI taxonomy): domain Bacteria; kingdom Pseudomonadati; phylum Pseudomonadota; class Gammaproteobacteria; order Enterobacterales; family Yersiniaceae; genus Serratia; species Serratia sp. 2723. Next base: position 100,866 of record NZ_JBNDIN010000016.1, on the reverse strand, counting down.
CATCCAGGAGGATTATTCAGCGCAAGCGCTTCACCCGTTGGGCCGTTGCAGTGCAACGTTGCCTCCCTACTGCTACCTTCTATATTGTATCTATCTACAAATTAGTATTCGCGATAGGTACTTTATAATATGGTGCATCCAGGAGGATTCGAACCTCCGACCGCTCGGTTCGTAGCCGAGTACTCTATCCAGCTGAGCTATGGATGCACAGGAATTCTTTTTTGATACCGTATGGTATGTCGTTACTACCCCACCATACTGCAAAATATGGTGCATCCAGGAGGATTACTCAGCGTAACCGCTTCGCCCGCCGGGCCGTTGCTAAAGCAACGTTATCCCCCTTTGTGCTACCTTTCAGCTCGCATTCATCTGTAAGCTAAAAACTCTCAGACAAACACTTCGTAATATGGTGCATCCAGGAGGATTCGAACCTCCGACCGCTCGGTTCGTAGCCGAGTACTCTATCCAGCTGAGCTATGGATGCAAATGGCGGTGAGGCGGGGATTCGAACCCCGGATGCAGCTTTTGACCGCATACTCCCTTAGCAGGGGAGCGCCTTCAGCCTCTCGGCCACCTCACCAGTACGCTTCTTGCGAATCGTGCCTAACTTGCTTTAGAGAAGCTCATCGGCACTGCGTGGCGCACATATTACTTTCCCGGGTTTATAAGTCAAACAATTTTTCCCAACTCTTGCGCGTTTGCACAAATCACAGGCAACATGAGTAATTTCGCGGCAAAAAGAGTGCTTTATCAACAGGAAAATGCCGTGCTAACGCGGATAAGAGTTTGATCGCAGGAGAAAGATTATTGGCAAAAAGAGTGAGGGAGATAACTGGCAACGTGAAAGAAGGAGGTAAAGCGGGTCAAGAAAAGCAAGGAGCGTCTCGCTATAGAACGAGACGCTACTTAGAAATCAGTAAGTCGTCTGTTGAGACTTCTCGGCCTGGATGCGCTGGTAGATTTCTTCACGGTGAACAGACACCTCTTTGGGGGCATTCACACCAATACGAACTTGGTTGCCTTTAACCCCTAGCACTGTGACCGTAACCTCATCGCCAATCATGAGGGTTTCACCAACTCGACGAGTCAGAATTAACATTCTTTGCTCCTTGAAAGATTAAAAGAGTCGGGTCTCTCAGTTTCCCCGCCATTATCCATTATATGTAGTGAAAACGTAAGTCAAGAACCCACAATAAATGTAAGCAGACTTGGTGTCACTCCAGATTAAGAATAAGTTTAGCTGACCTGGAAAACTTTGTTCCCGCAATTATCACAACATTGTGTTAGCACAGTCTAAAAACGCCATAAGCCGTAGTGGTTTACGGCGTCAGTAACGTGCCTATTTATTTATATTCACAGTTTCGCGGCCACCCAGGCCTCTACGCTGTTTAATGCCGCAGGCAAGGCGTTGGCATCACTGCCCCCAGCCATTGCCATATCAGGGCGTCCACCCCCCTTGCCACCAACCTGCAGTGCGATGTTGCCGATCAGCTCGCCGGCTTTAACCCGGTCGGTCAGATCTTTGGTAACACCCGCAATCAGGCTGACTTTGCCTTCTTCCACCGTGGCTAACACGATGATCGCAGAACCCAGCTGATTTTTAAGATCGTCAACCATGGTACGCATGGTCTTCGGTTCAACGTTATCCAACTGGCTGACCAGCAGTTTCACGCCATTGACCAGCTTGGTTTGACTCGATAGCGAAGCGCTTTCCTGCGCAGCTTGCTGATCTTTCAGCTGTTGCAGCTCCTTTTCCAGCGCGCGAGAGCGATCAAGTACCGCACGCACCTTATCACTCAGGTTATTGCTGTCACCCTTCACCAGGTGAGCAACATCCTGTAACAGGTCACTTTGCTGATGCAAGGTCGCTATCGCCCCTTCACCTGTCACCGCTTCAATACGACGGATACCGGCTGCGGTACCAGACTCACTCTGAATGCGGAACAGGCCGATGTCACCGGTACGGTTGGCATGCGTACCGCCACACAGTTCGGTAGAGAAATCCCCCATGGTCAGCACACGCACGTGGTCATCGTACTTCTCGCCAAACAGCGCCATCGCACCCTTCTCTTTGGCATCGTCCAACGCCATCACTTCGGTCTGCACCGACAGGTTACGACGGATCTGCTGGTTAACCAAATCTTCTACCGCGCGGATTTGTTCTGGCTTCATCGCTTCGGAGTGCGAGAAGTCAAAACGCAGGTACTTGTCGTTAACCAACGAGCCTTTTTGCGCTACGTGCTCACCCAGGATCTGGCGCAATGCCGCATGCAACAGGTGAGTGGCGGAGTGGTTCAGCCGAATACGGTTACGGCGTACGCTGTCGATCGCCGCATCAACGCGGTCGTTCAGCTTCAGCGAGCCGCTAGCCAGCTTGCCCAGGTGACCGATAGCCTGGCCATATTTCTGCGCATCGCTCACCACAAATTCACTGCCGGCCGCTTTCAGCACGCCTTTATCGCCGACCTGGCCACCCGATTCGCCATAGAATGGCGTTTCGTCCAGCACCACCACGGCCTCTTCACCCGCATGGATCTCAGCCACCGGCTGACCATCACGGAACAGAGCGGTAACTTTCGCCTGTTGCTCTTCGCGATCGTAACCATTGAACTGGCTTGCGCCGTCAACACGGATCAGGCTGTTGTAGTCCGCGCCAAAACCGCTGGACTCACGCGCACGGCGGCGTTGAGCCTCCATCGCCTGCTCAAAGCCTTGCTCATCAACCTTGAGACCACGCTCACGGCAGACGTCGGCGGTCAGATCCACCGGGAAACCGTAGGTATCATACAAACGGAATGCCGTTTCGCCATCCAGGGTATCGCCCTGCAGCTTGGCCAGTTCGTCATCCAGCAGCGCCAAACCGCGCTCTAGCGTACGAGCAAACTGTTCTTCTTCGGCTTTCAGTACCTGCTCAACCTGTGCCTGCTGACGTTTCAGTTCATCGGCAGCCGGGCCCATCACTTCGATCAACGGAGCAACCAGCTTGTAGAAGAAGGTATCCTTCGCGCCCAACATGTTGCCATGACGGATCGCGCGGCGAATGATACGGCGCAGCACGTAGCCACGGTTTTCATTCGACGGGATCACACCATCGGCGATCAGGAAAGCACAAGAACGGATATGGTCCGCAATCACGCGCAGCGACTTGTTACCCATATCGGTTGCGCCGGTCAGTTTAGCAACGGCAGCAATCAGGGTGGTGAACAGATCGATTTCGTAGTTGGAATTGACATGTTGCAGCACCGCAGCGATACGCTCGAGGCCCATGCCGGTATCCACCGAAGGCTTCGGCAACGGCAGCATGGTGCCATCAGACTGGCGGTTGAACTGCATGAACACGATGTTCCAGATCTCGATATAGCGATCGCCATCTTCTTCCGGGCTACCCGGAGGGCCACCCCAGATATGGTCACCGTGATCGAAGAAGATCTCGGTGCACGGGCCGCATGGGCCGGTGTCACCCATCTGCCAGAAGTTATCGGAAGCAAAGGCCGCGCCTTTGTTATCGCCGATACGGATGATGCGTTCCGCAGGCACGCCAATCTGCTTCTGCCAGATGTCGAAGGCTTCGTCATCGGTCTCATAGACGGTGACCCACAGCTTTTCTTTCGGCAGGTTGAACCAGTTTTCACCGGTCAGTAGTTCCCACGCGTAGCTGATAGCATCGTGCTTGAAATAGTCACCGAAGCTGAAGTTGCCCAACATTTCAAAGAAAGTATGGTGACGGGCGGTATAGCCGACGTTTTCCAGGTCGTTGTGCTTGCCACCGGCACGCACGCAACGCTGTGAAGTGGTGGCACGCGAGTAGGCGCGCTTGTCCAGCCCCAGGAAAACGTCTTTAAATTGGTTCATGCCGGCATTGGTAAACAGCAATGTCGGATCATTGTTAGGTACCAGGGAGCTGCTTGCTACAACCTGGTGGCCTTTACTATGAAAGAAATCGAGAAACGCTTGACGGATCTCAGCGGTGCTCTTGCTCATAATTTTCCCGGAAAGACTAGAATAACGATGCGTGAAAGAGGCTCGACATCCTGACGATATCCTCTGGCTCACGAACTAAATGTGGGGATAAGATAAATTTTCTTCGGGGGGAAGTAAAACGCCGTGTGCATTCATTGTGCAAAATCACGGTAAATCGACTGAATTTCTTCCTGGAAGAAGCCGCGATAGAGCAGATAGCGCAACACCTTGGCCTTCTCTTTCCATTCTACCGGTAATGGATCGCCAAATTTGCGTAGCGCGATCTCCCTGGCTTGCTCACACCAATCGATTTCGCATTCCGCCAGTGCGTCCTGCACCATCTCTTTATCCACGCCCTTTTGCATCAGTTCTGAGCGAATGCGTTGCGCGCCATACCCTTTGCGGCTGCGGCTGGCGATAAAGCTATTGGCGAAACGCCGATCGTCCAGCCAGTTATGCTGGTAGCAATAACTAATCACCTGTTCAATGATTGCGGGATCGACGGGCTCTTCGGGGGGTTCTGTAGAGGATTTGCTACCGAATCTGGCGTTCGCCATAAATGGCGGCGCCGCAAGTTTGCGGCGCAGTTCGGCTTCACTATGATCGCGTTGGGACAATAGCCGCATCGCACGGCTAATCAACGTATTTTGCTGATTACTCGCAGATTGAGCACCTACATCATTCATATCGACAAGCCTTAGTGATCGGTATACGCCCTAAAGGGCATATACCGACCGGCAAAGATTAAAACTCTTCGCTGGTTTCTGCTTCGCTGTCATCTGCCTGCTCGGCACCGGCAGCAACGGGTTCACCATTGCTGTGCAGCAACAGGTCACGCAGTTTTTTATCCAGTTCCGCAGCAATAGCCGGGTTTTCTTTCAGGAAGTTACAGGCATTGGACTTGCCCTGACCGATCTTCTCACCGTTGTAGCTGTACCAGGCACCGGCCTTCTCGATCATCTTGTGCTTCACACCCAGATCGACCAATTCGCCACGGCTGTTGATCCCTTCGCCATACAGGATCTGGAACTCTGCCTGTTTGAACGGCGCAGCAATTTTGTTCTTCACCACTTTCACGCGGGTTTCGCTACCGATCACTTCATCACCTTCCTTGATCGCACCGATACGGCGGATATCCAGACGGACAGAAGCGTAGAACTTCAGGGCGTTCCCCCCGGTGGTGGTTTCCGGGTTACCGAACATCACGCCAATTTTCATACGGATCTGGTTGATGAAAATCAACAAGGTGTTGGCGTTCTTCAGGTTACCGGCCAATTTACGCATGGCCTGGCTCATCATACGTGCCGCCAGCCCCATATGTGAGTCACCGATTTCGCCTTCGATTTCCGCTTTCGGCGTCAGCGCCGCTACGGAGTCAACGATGATGACGTCAACCGCACCAGAACGGGTCAGCGCATCACAGATTTCCAACGCCTGCTCACCGGTATCCGGCTGAGAACACAGCAGGTTGTCGATATCCACGCCGAGTTTCTTGGCATAGATGGGATCCAGTGCATGCTCAGCATCGATAAACGCACAGGTTTTACCTTCGCGCTGCGCGGCGGCAATAACTTGCAGAGTCAGGGTAGTTTTACCGGAGGATTCCGGGCCATAAATCTCGACGATACGGCCCATTGGCAAGCCGCCTGCGCCCAGTGCGATATCGAGTGACAGCGAGCCGGTGGAGATCGTTTCTACGTCCATGGAGCGGTCTTCACCCAGACGCATGATGGAGCCTTTGCCGAACTGTTTCTCAATCTGACCCAGTGCCGCAGCTAACGCCTTTTGCTTGTTCTCATCAATAGCCATTTTTGCTCCTTCGTTGCGCAATGCCAGAATGACTCACATTGCCGCTGAATGTATGTTGTGCAGGAAATTGTCGCTAATTATACTGTATGGTCATACAGTATCAAGCCTAATTTTACAAAAATTCATCAAGCGCGGTTTGCAACGCAAAAAGGGTTGCCTGCAGGCGCACCGCATCGCGATCGCCGGTAAATTGCATTTTGCACGCCAGCACCCGGCCGGAACGTTCGGCAAAACCAAACCAGACGGTACCCACCGGTTTTTCCACACTGCCACCGTCTGGGCCGGCAATGCCGCTGACCGAAAGCGCCAGATCGGCCTTGGCCGCGTGCATCGCGCCCTGCGCCATCTCACGCACCACCTCCTCACTGACCGCGCCATAAGCCTGCAAGGTCGCTTCCGCCACCCCTAACAGTTCGTGCTTTGCCGCGTTGCTGTAAGTGACAAAACCGCGATCGAAATAGGCCGAGCTGCCGGCGATATCGGTAATTGCCTTGGCAATACCGCCGCCCGTACAGGACTCTGCGCAGCTGATCCAACGCCCATCGGCCTTTAGCCTTTTTCCGACGGCAATACTGAGCTCACGCAACCGCTTCTCACTCATGGCCTCTCCTTTTAATCAATCAAGGTATATGCGCCTGATGGTAGCATTTATCAAGCCTCTGCGGCATTTTACCGGCCGAAATGCCAAGCGCTTCGCAGCACTGCGGTTTTAAGCCGTTGTACTAACTGCTAGTATCGGGAATACGTCCAGCTTGTTGCGGCAAACCCGTTTGCCTCAATCTTCGACTAAAACAGGAAGGCCGAGTGAAAAAAACGTTAGGTGTATTCTTTCCGCTGTATACCACCACCCTGCTGATGCTGCTGGGTTCAGGGTTACTGACCACCTACATTTCCCTGCGGTTAACCTCCATCAACGTCAGCGGTGCCCTGATCGGGGCCATTATCGCCGCTAACTACATCGGCCTGGTGATCGGCGGCAAGGTCGGCCACTTTCTGATTGCTCGCGTAGGGCATATCCGCGCCTATGTCTCCTGCGCCGGGATCATTACCGCTGCGGTGCTGGGCCACGGCCTGACGGAATACATCCCGGTCTGGGTGGTGCTGCGGCTGATTATCGGCCTGTGTATGATGTGCCAGTACATGGTGCTGGAGAGCTGGCTGAACGATCAGTCTGAATCCAATCAGCGCGGCATGGTATTCGGCTTTTATATGGCTGCCTCCTACCTTGGCATGTCACTGGGGCAGATCGTGCTGATGTTGCAAGCCAACCTAGGCATCACCACGCTGCTGCTCATCGCGCTGTGTTTTTCCCTCTGCCTGGTGCCAATCGCCCTGACAACCCGCACCAATGCCCGGCATATGTCACCCGCCCCCATGGAGCTGCGCTATTTTTTACATGCCATTCCTAAAGTGTTGGCCACCACGCTGGTGATCGGCATGGTGGTAGGCTCCTTCTACGGGCTCGCGCCGGTATATGCCAGCCAGCAGGCATTGTCCACTCAGCAAACCGGCCTGTTTATGGCCATTGCTATCTTTGCCGGGCTGGTGGCGCAGTTTCCGCTGAGCTGGCTGTCAGACCGTTACAACCGCACGCTGCTGATGCGGGTTAACGCACTGCTGCTGGTGATTGCCGCCTTACCGCTGGCCCTATTGCCCCATATCGATTTCCCGGTGTTACTGATCGTCGGCTTCATGGTCAGCATGTTGCAGTTCACCCTGTATCCGCTGGCGGTAGCGCTGGCCAACGACATGATTGAGCCAGAACGCCGCGTTTCCCTGGCTGCCTGTCTGCTCATGGCGTTTGGCGTGGGGGCCAGCATCGGGCCGCTGGCCGTCGGTGCGTTGATCCAGCCTTTGGGTGGGAACATCCTGTACGTGTTTTTCGCGCTGTGTGGTCTGTTGATTATGGCTTGCAGCAGAACGGTCAAACAGGATGAGTCGCAGTTTGTACAAGATGCGCCGGTGCCCCATATCGCCATGCCAGACAGCCTCTCCAGCTCCCCGCTATCCCCTGCGTTAAACCCGACGTTCGATGAGCAGACCATTCAAGATACGATGCCCGCGCCGGAGGCCGCTCCCGATCCGCTAGTTCAGTTGGCGGAACCGCTGTCGGAAGAAGATCCAGCCCATTCTCAAGGTGCAGATCCCGAAGAAGATACCGGGCTGAAAAAAGCCTACACTATGCTATAGGTTAGCCAGGCGTGGTCCGCCACGCCCCACCCCAAAAACTGAAGTTTTTCTTATACCAATCAATAAAATTAGTAGCATAACTAATAAATAAAAAATCTTAACTTCACGATTTCAAAAAAAAACCCTTTATTAGCCACGAAGATAAATGCCAATGGCCCCCGCAATAACCGTTAGTTTTTTCATGTAATTGGCTTATTCCCTCCCCCGGTAGCACCAACTTAAAAATAAGTAAAACCCTCAACAATAAAAAGTTAACCACATGATTTAAAATTAATTTAATTTTATAGCCCGATAAACAAACGAGTAAATAAAATGCAATTTATCTTGATAAAAATAAAGTGTCCGGGTAATTTAAGAAACCATGAATTACCTGTGGATACTTATCCACGCTAGCAGATAAGAATTTTTATCAATACCGAGTTTGTACAATAATTATTGCCACCTATGGCATTTTTATCAAAGCTCGCTTATACCTTACCTCATGGATAAGTTAGAAAACTTAATCATCAGGGATGAGCTTTTAGTTAACTTTGTATTAATTAGTCATCGAAACACCAGGTTAATTTTAGCTCGAGGGCATCCCCTCGGGCATTCCAGCGCGCCTACAAAAACCACACCAGTGGTTTTGTTGCGCTATGCAAATTCACTTTGACGTTCAGAGGCTAACCACATGGCACAATCCAATTTCACCCTTGGGGCTGTTGATATTATTGCTCGTCACGGCGGCGCAAGAATCGCTGACGTCGCAACCGGTTCCCATTCCGTCAGCCTCACACAAAGCAGCATCGTGCGGATCCATGGCACTCAGGCTTTGGTGAGCAGCTATGAACGTCAAGGTAACGATCTGATAGTTCACATGAAAGATGGCACTACGGTACGTTATCAGAGCTTCTTTGAAGTGGACGCCGACGGCAAACACAGCGAACTGGTATTTGATGATGGCAATGGCGCTATCCTGCACGCAATATTCCCGGAAACCGCCGCTACCGCCCAGCCGATGCTGATCACACCGCAGTTTGAATCACTGTCTGATATTTCACCTCTGCTGATTGGCGACCATGATTTATCCAATGGCGCTATCGCCGCTATTCTTGCTGGCCTGGCGCTGGGCGCTGGCGTCGCCATCGCTACCGGGACGGGGAAGAACGACCACCACAATGACGAACCGTCCTTACCGCCAGAACAACCAACCCTGACCGTCGGAAAACTGGGCCAGGACAACGTTCTGAACGCCGGTGAAGTTAAAGTTGCCCAATTACTGAGCGGCCTGACCACCGGCGTTGCCGCGGGTGTGACCATCACGCTGACGCTCAACGGCAAAAGTTACACCTCTACCGTAGGAGCCGATGGCAAGTGGAGTTTTGATTTCAGTTCAGCTTCGCTTTCTGGCCTGAAAGACGGCATTTACCAGTTGACGGTTAAAGTGACCAACCAGGATGGGATCAGCATCGAAAAAACGATCTCCGTGCTGGTCGATACCACCCCGCCAGCCTTAACCGTCAACAAACTGAGCGGCGATGACCATCTGACTGGTACCGAGTTAAAAGCGGCACAGGTGCTGAGCGGTACTGGCGAGGCCGGCCTGACCGTTACCATTACCCTGAACGGTAAAACCTACACCACAACGGTGGATAGCAATGGCAAGTGGAGCCTGCAACTGCCTGCGGCGGATCTGGCTTTGCTGAAAAGTGGTAACTACGAGTTAATCGTGACCTCCGTCGATAAAGTCGGCAACCAAACCACGGTCGATCATCAAATCTCGGTTGATACCATTGTCGTTAATCCTGCCCCGCAGATCTCGATTAACGCCCTGACTGGCGATAACCTCATCAACGCCAACGAAACGAAAAGTGCCCAAACGCTGAGCGGCCATACCCAGCACGTCGAAGCCGGGCAAACCGTTACCATCACCCTGAACGGCAAAACCTATACCGCTGTCGTTCAAAATGATGGCAGTTGGTCGCTTTCACTGCCTGCCGCCGATCTGGCCGCGCTGGCCAATGGTTCGATCACGCTCAATGCCACCGTCACCGACAAAGCAGGCAACAACGCTACCGTGACGGAGCATTTGCAGGTAGATACCGTGCCACCGGTGCTGACGCTGGATAAATTTACCGGAGATGATGTTGTCACCGCCGACGAGCAAAAATCCGCGCAAAATATTACCGGCACCGCCTCCGTCAGCGAAGCCGGGCTGGTGGTCAGCGTGTCATTCAATGGCAAAACCTATACCGGGATCGTAGGCGCAGATGGCAAATGGAGCATCAGCGTGCCTGCCGCAGATATGGCCGCCCTGACCAACGGCAGCTATGAGATGATCGCCACGATTAGCGATCAGGCCGGCAACACGACAACCACCGCGCCACAGCTTATCACCGTGGACGACCAGCTCTCGGCCATCAATATCGGCATTGTTTCTTCCGACGATAAGCTCAACGCCGTCGAAGCCGGGCTTCCTCTTGCCATCAGCGGCACTACGGCCAACGTCGCCACAGGAGCTACAGTTACCGTCACGCTCAATGGCAAAACCTATACCGCGCTGGTATTGGCTGACGGCAGTTGGACATTACAGGTGCCTAGCGCCGATCTGCAACTGCTGGCCGAAGGCCAAAACACCATTTCTGCCAGCGTGGCAGGTATCGATGGTTCGACCGTGACCACCACGCATAATCTGGACGTTTACACTCATAACTTGCCTTCGGTGACTCTGGACACGCCGTTTGGTGATGGCATCCTGAACGGCGCAGAAGCGGGTCAACCGCAGACCATCACGGGTTCTACCGGCATCACCACGCCGGGCCAGACCGTTACAGTCACCCTGGGCGGTAAAACCTATACCGGCACCGTAGACGGCAGCGGTAACTGGAGCGTCACGCTGCCCAGTGCCGACCTACAAGCGCTGCCGGACGGCACACCGGCCTTGACCGTCACGGTCACCGATGCTGCCGGTAACAGCAATACGCTCAACACCACCGTCACCGTTGATGCGACCGCACCAACACTCACCGTTAACGTAGTGGCCGGGGATGATGTGCTGAACGCCGCCGAAGTGCAGGCAGCGCAGACCGTGTCTGGCACCGCGTCCGTTGCCGATGCTGGCCGCACCATCACCCTGACCCTGAACGGCAAAACCTATACCGCCGTAGTGCAACCGGATGGTTCCTGGAGCGCTTCACTGCCTGCCGCCGATCTGCAAGCGCTCAGCGATGGCAGCCATAACCTGGTCGCTACCCTCACCGATACTGCGGGTAACAGCACCAGCGTCACCCACAGCATCAGCGTCGACGCCAACCCGGCCAACCTGCCAACCGTCAGCATCGGCGTGTTTGCCGGTAACGACATTATCGACGGCGCGGAGGTGAAAACCGCCCAAACCCTGTCCGGCACCACTACGCACGTGGAAGCCGGCCAGACCGTCACTATCACCCTGAACGGTAAAACCTACACCGCTACCGTGCTGGCAGACGGCTCCTGGAGCACCAGCGTACCGGCCGCCGATCTGGCACTGTTGGCCAACGGCCAGACCACCATTACCGCCACCGTCAGCGACAGCGCCGGTAACCCGGCCAGCGCCAGCCATGACGTGACCGTCGACACCAGCCTGAGCGGGCTGTCGATTGACGTGATCGCCGGTGACGATAAACTCAACCTGGCCGAAAGCCTGCTACCGCTGGCAATCAACGGTAGCAGCACCAACCTGGCTACGGGCGCGACAGTGACCGTTACCTTGAACGGTAAAACCTACACCGGCACCACGCTGGCGGATGGCTCCTGGAGCGTCTCCGTGCCTGCGGCCGATCTGGCCTTGCTGGCCGATGGCACCGCTACCGTGACCGTCACCGCCGTCGATCAGACCGGTAATCCGGTCAGCGGCAGCCACGATCTGGGCGTGTTTATCCATAGTCTGCCAACTGCCACCCTGAACACGCCGTTTGGCGATGGCATTCTCAACGGCACGGAAGCGGGTCAACCGCAGACCATCACGGGTTCTACCGGCATCACCACACCGGGCCAGACCGTCACTGTCACTCTGGGCGGTAAAACCTATACCGGTACCGTAGACGGCAGCGGTAACTGGAGCGTCACGCTGCCAAGCGCCGATCTGCAAGCGTTGCCAGACGGCACACCAACCTTGTCAGTGGTGGTCTCCGATGCCGCCGGTAACAGCAATACGCTCAACACCACCGTCACCGTCGATGTGACCGCACCAACACTCACCGTTAACGTAGTGGCCGGGGATGATGTGCTGAACGCCGCCGAAGTGCAGGCAGCGCAGAGCGTGTCCGGCACCGCCTCGGTGGCGGATGCAGGCCGCACCGTTACCCTGACCCTGAACGGCAAAACCTATACCGCCGTAGTGCAACCGGATGGTTCCTGGAGCGCTTCACTGCCTGCCGCCGATCTGCAAGCGCTCAGCGATGGCAGCCATAACCTCGTCGCTACCCTCACCGATACTGCGGGTAACAGCACCAGCGTCACCCACAGCATCAGCGTCGACGCCAACCCGGCCAACCTGCCAACCGTCAGCATCGGCGTGTTTGCCGGTAACGACATTATCGACGGCGCGGAGGTGAAAACCGCCCAAACCCTGTCCGGCACCACTACGCACGTGGAAGCCGGCCAGACCGTCACTATCACCCTGAACGGTAAAACCTACACCGCTACCGTGCTGGCAGACGGATCCTGGAGCACCAGCGTACCGGCCGCCGATCTGGCACTGTTGGCCAACGGCCAGACCACCATTACCGCCACCGTCAGCGACAGCGCCGGTAACCCGGCCAGCGCCAGCCATGACGTGACCGTCGACACCAGCCTGAGCGGGCTGTCGATTGACGTGATCGCCGGTGACGATAAACTCAACCTGGCCGAAAGCCTGCTACCGCTGGCAATCAACGGTAGCAGCACCAACCTGGCCGTCGGAGCCACGGTTACCGTCACCTTGAACGGTAAAACCTACACCGGCACCACGCTGGCGGATGGCTCTTGGAGCGTCTCCGTGCCTGCGGCCGATCTGGCGTTGCTGGCCGATGGCACCGCTACCGTGACCGTCACCGCCGTCGATCAGACCGGTAATCCGGTCAGCGGCAGCCACGATCTGGGCGTGTTTATCCATAGTCTGCCAACTGCCACCCTGAACACGCCGTTTGGCGATGGCATTCTCAACGGCACGGAAGCGGGTCAACCGCAGACCATCACGGGTTCTACCGGCATCACCACACCGGGCCAGACCGTCACTGTCACTCTGGGCGGTAAAACCTATACCGGTACCGTAGACGGCAGCGGTAACTGGAGCGTCACGCTGCCAAGCGCCGATCTGCAAGCGTTGCCAGACGGCACACCAACCTTGTCAGTGGTGGTCTCCGATGCCGCCGGTAACAGCAATACGCTGAACACCACCGTCACCGTTGATGCAACTGCGCCTACCCTCACAGTGGGCCTGGTTGCCGGGGATGACGTGCTGAACGCCGCCGAAGTCCTGGTGGCGCAGAGCGTGTCCGGCACCGCCTCGGTGGCGGATGCGGGCCGCACCGTCACCCTGACCCTGAACGGCAAAACCTATACCGCCGTAGTACAGCCGGATGGCTCGTGGAGCACCAGCCTGCCTGCCGCCGATCTGCAAGCGCTCAGCGATGGCAGCCACAATCTGGTCGCTACCCTCACCGATGCTGCGGGGAACAGCACCAGCGTCACCCACAGCCTCAGCGTCGATGCCAACCCGGCCAACCTGCCGACCGTCAGCATCGGCGTATTTGCCGGTGACGACATCGTTAACGGAGCCGAAGCGCTGGTCACTCAGGCCCTGTCAGGTACCACCACCCATGTCGAAGTGGGCCAGACCGTGACGCTGACCCTGAACGGCAAAACCTACTTCGCCACCGTGCAGGTAGGCGGCGGCTGGAGCGTAAACGTTCCGGCAGCAGATATGGCGCTGCTGGCCAACGGCCAGGCCACCATCACCGCCAGCGTCAGCGATCAGGCTGGCAATCCGGCCACCGGCAGCCATACCATCAACGTTGATACAACGGTGGAAAGCATCGCCATTAACCTGATTGCCGGTGACGATAAGCTGAACCTGACCGAAGCCTCACAGCCGCTGACCATCAGCGGGACCACGGTCAATGTGAACGCTGGCCAAACCGTTACCGTAACCTTGAACGGCAAGACCTACACCGGCGTCGTTCTGGCCAACGGCAGTTGGAGCGTATCGGTGAGCAGCGCCGATCTGCTGGCACTGCAAGACGGCCTGACAACGGTAACCGCCAGCGTCTCCAACCCGGGTGTCGATCCGGTCAGCAACAGTCATTCGCTGGACGTACATATCCATACCCTGCCGGAACCAACGATCAATCAGCCGTTTGGCGATGGTTTCCTCAATCAGGCGGAGGCGGCCACTGCACAACTGCTGAGCGGCAGCACCGGCATCCCTGGTGCGGGACAAAGCGTGATCGTCAGTCTGGGCGGGAAAACCTATACCGCTACCGTGGATGGCAGCGGTAACTGGAGCGTTTCTATCCCATCGGCCGATCTGCAAAATCTGCCTGCGGGCAGCAATACCATCAGCGTCGCCGCAACGGACTCTGCGGGTAACAGCGTGGCTGGCAGCATTACGGCGCAGGTCGATCTGGTGCCACCAACCTTGGCGGTCAAGCCGTTTGCCGGGGATGACAAAGTTAACGCCCTGGAAAGCCTCAGCGACCAGGTGGTTTCCGGCACCGCTTCCATCGACGACGCCGGGCGTACCGTCACGGTGACCCTCAACGGTAAGTCCTATACCGGGGTAGTCGCCAACGACGGTACCTGGAGTGCCACCATCCCAAGCGCCGATCTGCAAGCGCTAGGCGATGGCAGTTATCCATTAACCACTACCCTGAGCGATGCGGCGGGCAACACCACCACCGTCACCCACACCGTGACGATCGACGCCAATCCGCTGGATCTGCCAACCCTGAGCATCAATGTATTTGCCGGTAACGATATTATCGACGGCGCAGAGGTGAAAACCAGCCAGACGCTGAGCGGCACTACCACCCACGTGGAAGCAGGCCAGTTGGTGACCATCACGCTGAATGGCAAAACCTATACCGCTACCGTGCTGGCAGACGGTACCTGGAGCACCAGCGTACCCGCCGCCGATCTGGGCCAACTGGCTCAGGGCAACAGCACCATTAGCGTCACCGTTAGCGATACCTCCGGCAACCCGGCAACGGCAACGCATGACGTGGTGGTCAACACGGCTCTGAGCGGCATCGCCATCGACGTGATTGCCGGTGACGATAAGCTGAACCTGGCCGAAAGCCTGCTGCCATTAACCATCAACGGCAGCAGCCTCAACCTGGCCACCGGCGCAAGCGTGACCGTGACGCTGAACGGTAAATCCTACACCGGCACTACGCTGGCGGACGGTTCCTGGAGCGTGCAGGTGCCACCAGCCGATCTGGCGCTGTTGGCAGACGGTAATATCAACCTGAGCGTTTCCGCTGTCGACCAGGTCGGTAACCCGGTCAGCAGCAGCCATACCTTGGGCGTGTTTATCCATAACCTGCCTGACGCCACCCTCAATACCCCGTTTGGCGATGGCATCCTCAACGGTACGGAAGCGGGTCAGCCACAGACCATCACCGGCTCCACCGGCATCACCACGCCGGGACAAACAGTGACCGTGACCCTTGGGGATAAAACCTACACCGGCACGGTAGACGGTAGTGGCAATTGGAGCGTCACCGTTCCGGCTGGCGATCTGCAGGCGTTGCCGGATGGGACGCCAGTACTCAACGTAGTGGTCACCGATCCTGCGGGCAACAGCAATACCCTGAACGGCACCGTAGTGGTCGATAAGGTTGCACCGACCCTCACCGTTGGCGTGATTGCCGGGGATGACGTGCTTAACAGCGCAGAAGTGCTGCTCAACCAGACCGTCTCAGGCACCGCCTCCATCGGCGATGCCGGTCGTACCGTGACGTTGACGCTGAACGGTAAAACCTACACCGCAGTGGTTCAGCCTGACGGTTCGTGGAGCACTTCGCTGCCAACCGCCGATCTCGCCGCACTGTCCGATGGCAGCTATAACCTGGTCGCCACCTTGACCGATGCCGCCGGTAACAGCACGAGCGTCACTCATGCTATCGGGGTAGATGCCAGTGCGTTGAACGCACCGGTGCTGACCATCGGCACCTTTGCGGGCAACAATATTATTGACGGTGCCGAGGTGCAGACAACGCAAACCCTGAGCGGCAGCAGCCTGAATGTTGAAGCCGGGCAGATCGTTTCCGTCACCCTCAATGGTAAAACCTATACCGCCACCGTGCAGGCAGACGGTTCCTGGAGCACCAACGTACCGGCAGCCGATCTGGCTCTGCTGACTAACGGTAGCCTGACGATCACCGCCGAAGTGACCGATAAAGCCGGCAACCCAGCCAGCGCCACCCATGACGTCACGGTCGATCTCACGCTAAGTGCGTTGGCAATTGCCCCAATCACCGGCGATAACCAACTGAACGCCATCGAAGCCGCCGCAGGGATCAGCATCAGCGGGAGTTCCACCAACGTGGCCGCCGGGGCCACCGTCACCATCGCGCTTAACGGTAAGTTCTACGAAGCGATAGTGCAGGCCGATGGTAGTTGGACGACTACGGTGCCATCCGCCGATCTGACGATCCTGGGCGATGGCAAACTGACCGTCACCGTCAGCGCCACCGACGAAGCGGGTAATCTGGTCACCGGTTCGCAGCAGTTGGGCGTGCTGATCAACAGCCTGCCGGTTGCTACCCTGAACACCCCGTTCGGTGATGGCTACCTCAATAAGGCAGAGTCCACCAGCGATCAAACGCTAAGTGGTACTACCGGCGTCAGCGGCAGCGGGCAAACCGTCAGCGTGGTGCTGGGCGGTAAGACCTATACCGGCATCGTGGATAACAACGGCAACTGGAGCGTGAGCGTGCCAAGTGCCGATCTGGCAGCCCTGCCAGACGGCACAACCAACATTGGAGTCACCGTCGGCGACGTGGCAGGCAACACCTCCAGCATCAACTCCAGCGCCACGGTCGATCTGACCGTGCCGGTGCTGACCATCAACACCGTCAGCGGTGATGACATCATCAACATCGCCGAAAGCCAGCAAGCGCTGCAAATCACCGGTACCGCACCGATCAACGACAGCGGCCAGCCAGTGGTGGTGAAAATCACCATCAACGGCTTGACCTATAACGGGCTGGTACTGGCGGATGGCAGCTGGAGCGTCACCATTCCTGCCGGCGATCTGGCTAACCTGCCTAACGGTGCCTCCTCCATCACCGCCACCTTGACAGACACCGCAGGCAACACCGGCAGCGTCAGCCACGGCATCACCCTGGATACCGATCCGGCCCAGGCGCCGCTGTTGACCATCAACACTCTGTCCGGCGACGACTACCTCAGCCTGGCGGAATCCAACCTGCCGTTGACCATCAGCGGGGGGAGCCAACGCGTCGAACAGGGGCAACAGGTCACCGTAACGCTCAATGGCAAAACCTATACCGCCATCGTCGGTGCGGACGGCAGTTGGAGTCTGCAGGTTCCGGCTGTGGATGTGGGTGCCTTGCCAGACGGTCAAGACACCATCACCGCCACGGTTAGCGATACCTCTGGCAACCAGGCCACCGCCAACCACAACCTCACCGTGATCACCGATGCGGGTAATCTGCCGCAACTGTCGATCAACGTGATCGCTGGCGATGACATCATCAATGCCAACGAGGCGAAAGCTGCCATCATCATCAGCGGGGGATCCAGCCACGTGCAGCCTGGCCAGGTGGTCAGCGTACTGCTTAACGGCAAAACCTACACCGCAGTGGTACAAGCAGACGGCAGTTGGAGCGCAACGGTTCCATCAGCCGACGTGCAGGCATTGCCTCAAGGCTCGCAGACCGTAACTGCCTCGGTGACCGATATCGCCGAAAACCCGGCAAACGCAACGCACAACGTCAACGTAGACACCGTGCCACCACTACTGGAGATCGATATCTTCGCTGGTGACGGTATCCTGAACCTGGCGGAAGCGCTGCTGGGGCAAGTGTTGAGCGGGCATACCGATCCGGGCCTGACCGTTACCGTCACGCTGGGCGCCAATGTTTACACCGCTCTGGCGGATCCGACAACCGGTGCCTGGAGCGTTAATATCCCAAGCAATATCCTGCAAGGGCTGTTGGATGGTAACGTGACCATCGGTGTGAGCGTCACTGACACCGCAGGTAACAACGTGTCAGACTCCATCACCGTGGCGGTCAACACCCATACGCTGCCATCACTGACGTTGAACCCGCTGTTCGGCGATAACATTCTCAACATTGCCGAGCTGGGGATCGCTACGCCAATTGGCGGTGCAGCAGCCAACCTGCTGGTTAACACCCCGGTATTGGTCAAGATTGGTACCTACGTGGTGAACGGTATCGTGAACAACGATGGCACCTGGAGCGCGCTGATCCCAGCCAATGCCCTGGCCTTGTTGGCCGATGGCACCGTGCAGGTGGTGGTCTCCGCCGTGGATGCGGCAGGTAACCCAGCCAGCGCTGGCGGTTCACTGGAGATCCTGTCGCATATCCTGCCGAATCCAACCATTAACCTGCCGTTTGGCGATGGTGCTCTGAATCTGGTGGAGGCCGGGGTCAATCAGCTGCTGACCGGCACCACCGGCATTATCGGCAACGGTCAAACGGTGGTGGTCAGCCTCAACGGTAAAGACTACAACGCCACGGTCGCCAACAACGGCCAATGGAGCGTCACCTTACCGACTACCGATCTGCTGGGGCTGCTGGATGGCCCACACACCATCAGCGTGGTCGCCACCGATAAAGGCGGCAACAGCCACGGTGCGACACTGGACTTCGACAGCATTCTCACCGGGCTGCCGGTAGCCGGGTTCGACACACCGTTTATCGATGGCATTGTCAACCATGCCGAAGCCTTGTTGGGCGGAGCTCTCACCGGTACCACCGGGCTTGCCAGCGATGTTGGCCAGAAAGTGATGGTCAACGTGAACGGCCTGAACCTGGCGGCCACGGTAAATGCCGACGGCAGTTGGACGCTGCCGCTCGACAGCGCGACCCTGCTCGGCCTGCCGGACGGTAACTGGCCGGTCACGGTGACGGTCACCGACGCGGTGGGTAACAGCAACAGCACCAATGGCTCGCTGGAGATCCTGGTCAACAAGCTACCGTTGCCAACCCTGGATCTGCCGTTTGGCGATGGCCTGCTGAGTATCGCCGAAGCCGCGTTGACGCAAACCCTGACCGGCAAAACCGGTCTGGTCGGCAGCGGCCAGATCGTCACGGTGACGGTGGACGAAGGTCTGCCGAATCAGCAAACCTTCACCGCTCAGGCCGATGGTTTGGGTGGCTGGTCTCTGCAACTCACCGCCGCACAGCTTGCCGTGTTCACCAACGGTCAGCACACCATTGAGGTCAGCGTGGAGGATCGTGGCGGCAATACGGCCACCACCGCACCGCTGGACGTTAACGCCCTGCTGACGCTGCCGACTCCTACCATCGTTCCGCCATTTGGTGTTGACGGTGTGCTGAGCATCAGCGAAGCCGCCGGTGCGCTGACGATCACCGGCACCACCGGGGTAAATGGCGCAGGCCAGGCGGTCAAAGTGGTGATCGATGTCAATGGCGTGAGCTACAACGCGCAGGTTGATATCAACGGCAACTGGACGTTACCGCTGCCTGCGGCCACCCTGAGCAGCTTGCTGGACGGGCCGCACGTGCTGACCGTCACGGCGACCGACGCCGCTGGCAACACCAATAGCAGTTCGCTGAACTTCACCAGCGATCTCAGCGCGCCGCTGCCAACCATCAACACGCCGTTCGGTGATGGGTTCCTCAACCTGGCCGAGGCCGACCTGGGGCAAACTCTGACCGGTAGCGCCGGTGATGCCACCGCAGTGACCGTGACAATCGGTAGCCAAACCTTTACCGCCCAGGTCAGCGGCGGCAACTGGAGTCTGGCGCTGACTACACCGCAGTTAAAAGCGCTGGCCGAGGGCGATAACACCATCACCGTGACCGCCACGGATGCTGCGGGCAACCAGGGCACGGCCGGTTCTTCGGTCCATATTTCGGTCAACACGCTGCCGTCCGTCACCATCAGTAACTTCACGGCGGATAACACCATCAACTATGCCGAGAGCCAAACGGTACAGCTGATTACCGGTAGCACCACCAACGTCGCGGTTGGGCAACAAGTGACCGTTACGCTCAACAGCAAAACCTATACCGGGGTGGTGTTGGCCAATGGCAGCTGGAGCGTATCGGTGCCACCAGCCGATCTGAAAGCCCTGAGCGGGACGCCAAACATCACGGCTCAGGTCAGCGATCAGGCCGGGAACGTCGCCGTCGACAACCACAACTTCACCGTGAACCTGACGCCTCCAAGCCAGATCATCACCCTCGATCCGGTGACCGGCGATAACATCGTCAACGCCAGTGAAGTGGGCTTGATCATCAACCTGACCGGTAAGGTGGTTGGTGGGATTGGCCTTGGTCAGGTTGTGACCATTACCGTAGGCGGCTTACCGCTGGGTATTCCGGTCACTACCCTGGCGGATGGCACCTTCAGCACCGTGGTGACCTTCCCGATTGACGGCAATATCGTGGTTTCGGCCAGCACTACGTTGCTGACACCGCTGCCGACGGTATTTACTGCCAATGAAACCGTGCTGGTCGACCGCATTCCGCCGACGCTCACCATCAATACCTTCGCGGGTAACGATGTATTGAACGCCAGTGAAAGCACCGTCGCCCAGGCGATCTCCGGTACCGCCTCGGTCTCGGAAGCGGGTCGCATTGTCACCGTCACGCTGAACGGCAAAACCTACAGTGCACAGGTCAGTGGGGCCGGCACCTGGTCGGTCAACGTGCCACCGGCGGATCTGGTTAACCTGCCGCAGGGCAGTAGCACCATTAATGCCACCCTGTCCGACGCGGCAGGCAACACCACGCCTGCAACGCACATCATTACTACCGATACCACGGCACCGCTGCTGTCGGTTGATCTGCTGGCCGGGGACAATATCCTGACGTTGGCAGAAGCCCTGCTCGGCCAGGTATTGACCGGGACCGGCGGTATTGGTGAAACCGTCACCGTTACGCTGGGGCCATTGACCGCCAGCGTGGTGGTTGGCCCAGATGGTAAATGGAGCATTCCGCTGCCGTCGCTCGATCTGCAAAGCCTGACCGATGGGCCGCAGATCATCGGCGTCACCCTGACCGACACCGCAGGCAACAGCAGCCATACCGACGTGACGCTGAACGTGGCGTTGAACAAAACGCTCGGTGCGGGGGTTAACGCCCTGTTTGGCGGCGATGGCGTGCTGAACCTGGCCGAATCGCTGCTGACTCAGGTGATCAGCGGTAACGCCACCGGCGATTACAACGGTGCGGTTGTTCACGTCACCATCGCTGGTATTACGCTGGATGCGGTGGTTGGCGGTAACGGCCAGTGGAGCGTGTCACTGCTGCCTAGCCAGCTCAACCTGTTGGGTGATGGTCTGGCACAGGTCAACGTGCAGATCGTCGACTCCCACGGCAACGTGGTCAACGATCTGATCGATATCGACGTGCTGACCCAAAACCTGCCGGTGATCGGGCCGGTCGTTGCCTTCGGCGATGGCCTGCTGAATGCAGTAGAAGCCGGTGTGTCACAGACTGTCAGCGGGGTGATTAACGGTCTTGGTATCGGCGGCGGCAGCGTTAGCGTCAACCTAGGCACCAAAACCTATACCGCTAGCGTGGGTGCGGGTGGAGCCTGGAGCCTGTCGATCCCACCACTGGATCTGGCCGCCCTGAGCGACGGCAATCTGGCGCTGGGCGTCTCGGTGACCGATTCTGCCGGTAACGTGGTGAGCAAAAACATCGATATCACCGCCATCATCCACAATCTGCCGCACATCGTGCTGGATCCGATCTTTGGCGACGGTATCCTTAACGTGGCAGACCTGTTGCTGAACCAGACTATCGGCGGCACCGTCACCAATCTGGCGAAGGGTGCCACCATCAATCTGGATATTGCCGGTTCGCAAACGCTGACGGCCACCGTAGGCGACGGCGGCAAATGGAGCGCCACCATCACGCCGGATATCCTCGGTATCCTGCAAGGGTTGGGTAACGGTAACTTTACCGTTACCGCTTCGGCGACCGATGCGGTGGGCAACACCACCAGCGCTACCGCCGGGCTACAGCTGGATGTGAAACTGCCGGTGATTACGCTCGATCCGCTGTTTGGTGGTGATGGCTTCCTCAACGCAGCTGAAGCGTTGGTGGCACAAACCGTCAGCGGTACCGTGGACTTCGCCAGCGCGGGTGCCCAGGTACAGGTTTCTCTTGGCGGTAAAAACTTCCTGACCACCGTCGGTGCCGACGGCAAGTTCAGCCTGGTGCTGCAACCTGCCGATCTGCACACCCTGCTGGACGGCAATATCAACGTTGGCGTTTCGGTGCTGGATGGCTCCGGCAACACCGGCGTGCTGAATACGGCGATTGATGTGATCGTCAACAAGCTGCCAACGCTGGCGCTGAACCCGCTGTTTGGCGGCGACGGCTTCCTCAACGCGGCTGAAGCGCTGCTGACCCAGACCATCAGCGGTACCACCACCAATGCGGCGGCGGGTTCCCAGGTGGTGATCAAGGTCGGTACGCTGCAACTGAACGCCACGGTCGGTGCTGACGGTAGCTGGAGCGCCAACATCAATCCGCTGCAATTGGCGGATCTGGCGGCGGGTAATCTGATCGTCAGCGCCACAGTCACCGACCCGGCAGGTAACACCAGCGGCGCCAGCCTGGGCCTCAACGTGGCGACCATCCTGCCAACGCTGACGCTCAACCCGCTGTTTGGCAACGGCACGCTGGATCTCAGCGATCTGCTGTCACCGCAGATCTTGAGCGGTAACGCCGGTAACGTGTCGGCAGGGACCACCATCACCCTGACCTTGGGCAGCCACACCTACACCACCAGCGTCGATGCCACCGGTAAATGGCAGCTGCCGATCCCAGCTCTGGATCTGCAAGGGCTGCTGGATGGCCTGACCAACGTCACCGCCAGCCTCACCGATGCGGCGGGTAACACCGTGAGCCAGGTCAGCCCGCTCAACGTGCTGATCAACGCCCTGCCAACCATCACGCTGGATCCGCTGTTTGGCGGCGATGGCCTGCTGAATGCGCTGGAAGCGACCGGCAATCAGATCATCAGCGGTCATGCCACCAACGCACCGGGTTCAACCATTCAGGTTAACCTCGGCAGCAATACCTTCACCACCCAGGTGAAGGCCGATGGCAGCTGGTCACTCAGCCTGACGCCGCTCAATCTGTCCAGTCTGCTGGACGGCAATCTGGAGCTGGGGGTTTCGGTCACCAACTCCGCAGGGAAAACCGGCAGCATCAGCGCCGATCTGGGCGTGGGCATCCACAACCTGCCGACCGTTAACCTGGGCAGCCTGTTTGGCGATGGTTTCCTCAACCTGAGCGAAGCCAACCTGAACCAGCTGATCGGCGGCACCACCACCAACGCCGTCGGCGGTAGCGTCAGCGTTAACGTGGGGGGGCTGGTATTGACCGCCGCCGTAGGCAATGACGGGAAATGGAGCGTCAGCGTTCCTACCCTGAATCTGGTCAATCTGGCTGATGGGCCATTGTCGGTCGGCGTCACCGTTACCGACCGCTACGGTAACACCAGCTCGGCCAACGCCAACGCCACGGTGAAAATCCACGCGCTGCCGCTGTTGGGCATCGATGCCCTCGGCACCTTGGGTAATGCGCTGGGCATTCTGACCAACGGCCTCTCCATCAGCGGTACCAGCCTGAACGTGCAGCAAGGCGCGAAGGTTAGCGTCACCTTGCTGGGCAACACCCTGCAAGGCACCGTCGACGCCACCGGACATTGGTCGGTGAAATTCGACACCACCAACGCCCTCAAGGGTCTGAACGTGTTCAACCTGATCCCCACCCTGTTGGGCACCGTAGTGGCGGCTTCGGTCACCGACCTGGCGGGTAACGGGGTCAGCGTCTCTGCGGGGCTGACATCCGGTATCGAACTGCCACTGCTGATGACGGCTAACGCGGCGGTCGAAACGCTGTCGCTGGATACTTCAGGTTCTGAAAACACCAGCACCGACAGCACGACCGATGTCACTACGGTACAGCACGCCCAGGTTGCCGCCGTGCAACACACCACGGCAGAAACCAGCACGCCAACCAGCGAGGTCAGCAGTACCCAGACCACCACGGATTCCAGCGAGCCAGTCACCAGCACGCTGGTGGTGAACCCAACGCTGCCGGTGGATACCGCTGGCGTTACCACGGTTGAAGACACTACCTTCAGCATTGGTGGAGTCACCATCAATCTGGCAGATGGCACCACCGCCAGCGGCGACACCATCCATGGCAGCAGCGGTAACGATGTGATCCACGTTAACGCCCTCGATTTCCTGTCGATCGACGGCGGTGCGGGTATCGATACCCTGGAGCTGGATGGCAAAAACCTCAACCTGGATCTGACGGCCTTGGGCCTGAAGGTGCAACACATCGATATCTTCGATTTGGGCACCAGCGGCACCAACAGCATCACGCTGGATCTGCACGAAGCGCTGAACGTCAAGGACGCTGCCAGCGATGACCTGCTGATCAAAGGCAGCACCGGTGACCAGGTCAATCTGACCCAGGGCGAAGGCGGCACCTGGAGCACGGTGGGCCAACGGACGGTCGATGGCCAAGTGTTCGACGTTTACCACAACTCCGCCCTCGAAAGCGGCAACACCCTAGGAGATGTTCTGGTGCAGCAAGGCCTGCACGTCAATCTGGTGTAGTAACCGGCCCCTCAGTCAGCCACTGGCTCGTACGCAGCGAGCCAGTGGCATGGGAATGACAGAGTTCAGGCCAAGGCAGTGCGGCGGTCCCGTTTGGAAGACGGGCCGCCGAAATTAACGATCGTCACAATAACAAAGCCGAAACGGCAACCAGGGCAACCCGGCGCGGTTATCGGTATAGACGTGGTAGCGATAATGAAAAAACAAATTTATGACATGGATGGATATCGGCTCACGTTACGGCGTGCAGCCACAATCGGACTGTTTTTGGGCGGATTAGGCGGGCTGACAGGTCAGACTCTCGCCGCGCCGCAGGTCGAATTTAACTGGCAAGCCGCCCCGACAGAGCGTTCGGTGATGACGCTCACTTTACAGGATGCGATCCTGCGAGCCTTTGCTCGTAACCCGCAGATCGCTCAGGCTTCGGCACAGATTAACGTGGGTAAAGCCGATCTGGCGCTGGCGCAAAGCGCCTGGTTCCCGCAAATTGCCCTCAACAGCAATTTTGGCAAATCCAGCCAGACCGACTCCTCCGGCACCTTGAACAACTCCGCCTCGGCGGGCGTGACCCTGAACCAGTTGCTGTATGACTTCGGTAAAACCAGCGGCAGCATTGAGGAACAACATAACCTCTCCGATGCCTATCGCTTCACGCTGTACCAAACCATGACCGAGGTGGGTCAGCAAACGCTGCAGGCTTACCTGCAAGTTAAACGCTATCAGGACTTGGGCAGTGCGGCGGAGCGCAATCTGGTGTCACTGAACCGGGTCAAGGAAATTGCCGAGCTGCGGGCCAATGCCGGCCTCAGTTCGCAATCCGACGTGCTGCAGGCACAAACCCGCATCGCCGGGATGAATGCCACGCTGGAACAGTATCGTGCCCAGCACCGTTCGGCCCTGGCACAACTTACCGTACTGACCGGCATCGTGCCGGATAAACTGCCGGACCTTCCACAGCAACTGCTGCAACAGAAAATCACCCTCAAGTCGCTGCCCTATCAAAAAAGCAATGCGGTGCTCAGCGCCCAGGCCAAGCAGGAGGCCGCGACCCAGCGCATTCGCCAGGCCGAGGCCCAGCACTGGCCTACCATCTCGGTTCAGGCAGGCCGCACCCGCTATGAGAGCGATGGCAACGATGCCCAATCCTATTGGAACGATCAGCTACAACTCGTAGTGCAGGCACCGATCTATCAGGGCGGCGCGGTCAATGCCAAGGTCGATGCCGCTGAAGGCGCTCGCCAGGCAGCACAGGCTCAGGTCGAAGCCGCCAAGCTGGATATGAACCAGAAAGCCTCCACGGCCTATGCCGATTTGATCGGGGCACAGCAGCGAGAACTGGCCGGATCGCAACAGCTGAGCAGCGCGGACTACACCCGCAGCGTCTACCAGGACGAGTACAAACTCAGCAAGCGCAGCCTGAACGACCTGCTCAGCGTGGAACAAGATGTGCTGCAGGCGGAAAGCTCGCGCGTCATCGCCCTGTACGACGGCTGGGACGCGGCGGTGCGTTACGCCTCCGCGGTCGACAACTTATTGGATATGTTGGGTATCGAGCGCCAACGAGCCAGTGGCGACGACTTACCGTCGCTGTAGTCTGAATGATTTTGCCAGGAGCGCTTATGTCACAACCTGCTTCACTCGAAGCCTGGATCGCAGCCATGGCCCGGGCGGCCAACGGCTACGGTCTGGCTGTCGATATCAAATCCGTCCGCCAGCAGATGCGCTGGTATGAACAACTGCCAGCCTCCCGTCGCCTGGAACGCCTGGGCCACCTGATGGGGCTTAGCGTCAGCTTGCAACCACGGGAGAAGGTTCGCTGGCGTAACGAGATCCTGCCCGCGCTGATCGAGATCGACGACGGCGGCCTGATGGTGATCGAATCCCTCGACAGCGAGGGCAAGGCGCTGTACTGGCTCAACGACAGCGGCGACGTGCAACGAGAGGCCGAGCTGGTGGAATTGCTGCTGAAAGGGCAAGGCAGCATTGTGCTGCTGGGAGCGGCGGAGCGCGGGCAGGATGCGCGTATCGACGACTTCGTGCAGCCCTACCGCAAACACTGGTTCTGGCAACATTTTCGTGGGGCCAAACGACAGATTGGCGAGATCTCGCTGGCATCGATCATCAGCAACGTGCTGGCTCTCGCCGGTATTCTGTTTTCGATGCAGGTGTATGACCGGGTGATCCCGGCCCAGTCTTACTCCACCCTGTGGGTGCTGTTCTTCGGGGTGCTGATCGCGGCAGCGCTGGAGTATGCCATCCGCCTGTCGCGTACCGTGATCTCCGATCTGATGGGCAAGAAAATCGACCTGAAGATCTCCGGTATGCTGTTTGCCCGCGCCCTGGCGATCAAAAACGAAGCGCGGCCAAAATCGACCGGCTCGTTTATCTCGCAACTGCGGGAGATCGATCAGGTACGGGAATTGCTGACCTCCACCACCGTGGGTGCGGCGGCGGATATGCCGTTCGTGCTGCTGTTCCTCGGCATTATGGCGCTGGTCGGTGGTCCGTTGGTGTTTATCCCGATGCTGGCGATCCCGCTGATCGTCATTCCCGGTATCTTGCTGCAATGGCCGATGGCCAAGCTGGCGAAGGAAGGCATGCGGGAAAGCGCATTGCGCAACGCGGTGCTGGTTGAGTCGATCGAAGGGGTCGAGGATATCAAGGCACTCCAAGCCGAGCCTTACTTCCAGCGCCAATGGGAGCAGACCCACGCGGTCAGTGCCAACATCGGTATGCAGCAGCGGCTGTGGGGGGCGCGGCTCAGCGGTTGGGCCTCAACGGTACAGCAACTGACCTATGCCGGGATGCTGGTGTTTGGCAGCTATCTGGTACTCAACGGCGATATCACCACCGGTACCATGGTGGCCTGTAGCCTGCTTTCCTCACGCACCATCGCCCCGCTGATGCAGTTGACCATGGTGTTCTCACGCTGGCAGCACGCCAAAACCGCCATGACCGGCCTTGACGATCTGTTGAAAAAGCCGCTCGATAAGCCGGAAGAGGGCAAAATGGCCCACTGCCCGGTGCTCAGCGGCCATTTCCAGCTGCGTAATCTGCAATACAGCTACGACGTGGAGAAAGGGGAAAACTCGATCACCGTCAATAATCTGGAGATCAAACCCGGAGAACGGGTGGCGATCCTCGGTAAGGTCGGCGCGGGGAAATCGACGCTGCTGAAGCTGCTTTCTGGTCAGGCTAGCGCCACCCGGGGCAAGGTGATCATCGACGGAGTCGATATCAGCCATATCGATCCCAGTGATGTGCGCCGCCAACTGGGCTTTCTCTCGCAGGAGTCGCGGCTGTTTTTCGGCAGCCTGCGCCAGAACCTGATGCTCGGCCATCCTCACGCCACCGAATCGGAAATGCTCCAGGCGCTGCGTATTTCAGGAGCACTGAGCCTGGTACAACAGGACGCCGCCAGCCTGGATCGCATTATTCATGAAGGTGGCCGCGGCCTGTCCGGCGGCCAGCGCCAGATGGTGTTGCTGAGCCGTATGATCCTGCGCAACCCGCAAATCGTGCTGCTGGATGAACCCACCGCCTCCATGGATGAACAGCTGGAAGAGTATGTGATCCGCCAGATGCACGGCTGGCTCAGTGGCCGCACGCTGGTGCTGGTCACCCATCGGCCAGCGCTGTTGAAGCTGGTGGATCGCATCGTGGTGCTGGATAACGGCCGCGTGGTGGCCGATGGGCCACGGGATCAGATCCTGCAGGCAGCCAATAAGCCGATCAATAAAGAACAGGGCGTAGCATGAGGAGCAAGCAATGAGCAATATCACCATGCAAGACGATCTGGCACGCCAGGGGCGGCGGCATTCCTCGGTACTTTGGTTGACGCTGTTGGGGATGATCCTGTTTGTGGTTTGGGCCTATTTTGCCCTGCTCGATGAGGTCACCGTCGGCACCGGCAAGGTCACGCCCTTAAGCCGGGCCCAGCTGATTGAGAGCCTGGACGGTGGGATTATCGATCACCTGTATGTGCACGAAGGGGACATCGTCAACAAAGGCCAGAAACTGGCGCAGTTGGATGTGAAACGCTTTCAGTCCAACTATGGCGAAGCCTTTTCCCGCGTGCGCACCCTGCGCGCCTCCGCCGAACGCCTGCGTTCCGAGCTGACCGGCGAACCACTTCAGTTCAGCGCCGATACTTTGAAGGAGCCAAGTCTGGTGGCCCGTGAACGCCAGTTGTATGAGTCCCGCAAGCGCAACCGCGATGAGACCGTCAGCAACCTGCAACAGTCGATGCAGTTGGTCCAGCAGGAGTTACGCATGACCGAACCGCTAGTCGCCAAAGGGGCTGCCGGTCAGGTTGAAGTGATCCGCCTGCGTCGGCAGGTCAGTGAACTGCGAGGTAAGATTGACGAGGCAATTAACCAGTATGCCGTGCGTGCGCGTGAGGAACAGGTAAAAAACAACGCCGATCTGGACGCCCAGCTGGAACTGGTTAACGGTAAGGAAGATCAGTTGGAACGCGCCACCATGGTTTCACCTGTGCGTGGGATCGTAAAGGACATTCAGGTGACCACCGTGGGCGGCGTGTTGCAGCCGGGCGGCAAGCTGATGGAGATCGTGCCGTTGGAAGATCAGTTGCTGATCGAAACCCGCATCAACCCCCGGGATATCGCCTATATCCGCCCAGGTCTGCCCGCCACCGTCAAGGTAACCGCCTACGACTCTTCGATCTACGGCAACCTGAATGGCGAGGTGGAGAACGTTTCCCCGGATACCATTCAGGACGAGGTCAAACGTGACCAGTATTACTATCGGGTTTACGTACGCACCAAGCAGGCGGAGCTGATGAATAAGGCGGGTAAGAAGTTCCCTATTGTGCCGGGGATGGTGGCCAGCGTGGAGATCAAGACCGGGCAGAAAAGCGTGCTGGATTACCTGATAAAACCACTGAACAAGGTGAAGGAGTCACTGCGGGAACGGTAATTATTAAAGGCCAGAGAGTGGTTAGCCTCCCTGGCCTTATTTACGTTTCCACCTTCATCAGTCGATGAGTCTGCGGATCAGTTCCAACAGCGCAACCAGCGCTTTCAGAACGATGAGAACTTTATCAATGAAAGTTTTCATCCGTTACTCCTTAAAAAGGAGTGAGAGCCCCCTACTTGCCCTTACATTGCCTGTTATAGGAGTTGCCCTTCATTGTTAGATATTGGCTGCTTCACTCCGGCTAGAGCACCAGAACCGGCACCACCCGTAACTCTAGCCAGGACTTGAATACGTTCCCTCGCATACCAGAGTTCAACAGCAAACAGAGCTAACCCTATGATTATATCCGCTACGCGGTAGTTTGAAAATCAATCAAATCCTGCGTATACTGATCGAGTTAGATATTGGCTGTTTCACTCTGGTTAGAGCCACCAACTCAGGCCGGAAAGTAAAAAAACCCGATTCACCATCGGGTTTTTTTACGCCTGAAACTCGCTCAAAAATCAGAAAAACTCACTGCCCGCGCCGCGCCCTGCCCACCGCTTCACCCAACTGCCATACCGCCATCGAATAATGCACGCTGTGGTTATAGCGGGTGATGGCGTAGAAGTTCGGCAGGCCGTACCAATATTGATAGCGGTTACCCATATCCAGGCGCAGCAGGCTGACCTGCTGATTACCTTCCAACGAGCCTTGTGGCGTCAACCCGGCAGCAGCCAGCGTAGCGACCGAATAGTTGGTTTTAAAACCGGTCTCTAAACCGGGAGCCTGACCATTAGCCGGCACCGCCACCGTTGCCCCACGCGTCCAGCCATGGGCTTTGAAGTAGTTGGCCACGCTGCCGATGGCATCCACCGGATCCCACAGGTTGATATGCCCGTCGCCGTTGAAGTCAACCGCATAGCTCTTGAACGATGAAGGCATAAACTGGCCATACCCCATCGCACCGGCGTAGGAGCCGCGCAGGGAAAGCGGATCGTCACCTTCTGTGCGTGCCATCAGCAGGAAGGTCTCCAGTTCGCCGCTAAAGTAGTCGGCGCGGCGCGGGTAGTTAAACGACAGCGTCGCCAGCGCATCGATGATACGCGTTTTGCCCATCACCCGGCCCCAACGGGTTTCCACCCCGATAATGCCGACAATAATTTCTGGCGGTACGCCGTAAACCTGCGAGGCGCGCTGGAGCTCCGCTTCATATTTATTCCAGAACACCACCCCGTTCTGTACGTTGTCCGGCGTCAGGAACTTGTTGCGATAGCGGATCCAGGCGCCGTTTGGCGAGGTCGCAGGCTTACCAGCAGGTGCTTGCTTATCCATCAGAGCCACCACCCAATCCAGCTGTTTGGCCTGGGCTAGCACGTCATGCAGTTGCTGGCGCTCAAAACCGTGCTCCTGCACCATCTTGTTGATAAAGCGCGCCGTTGCCGGATTGTCGGCAAAGTCACCGCCCAGAGGATGAATGGCATGCTCCGGTTCAAGCATAAAGCCACTCTGCACCAGGCTTTCTGGAGGAGCCAGTTGCTCGGTAGGTTTAGGCTCGCTGCTACAGGCAGCCAGCAAAGGGAGCAGGGGTAAAAGCGTAACCAGATGACGCATCGGATATCCATATAGGCCAGGCAAAATAAGTTGTCGCTATGTTAAGCCATTGTCTAACGCGAACAAACAGGAATATGTTCTCCGGCACCCTCATTTTGTTCATAAAATATCCGGCTGAAAAACAAGGTCACATATACACTTAGTAGTACTTACCTTTATCCAGGCGACACCCGTTCAACGCTACTACGCCAGATTGTTTCATTGCCCCTGGAAACTGACGCAATCAACGTGTTTTCTCTCCAAACAGCACACAAGGAATAACGTATATGAGTAAGCTCCGCGATCAGGAACCGCCACGCCGTGCCCTGCTAAAACGTACCGCAGCCCTTTCAGTATTAGCCATGACCGGCATTGCCGGTTTCACTGCGCCTTCTGTAACCTTTGCCGCCGCGATGACCAAAGAACAGCGCGACAAAATGACGCCAGACGACATCATCGAAAGCTTTAAACAAGGCAATATGCGCTTTCGTGAAGGCAAAATGCAACAGCATGACTATGTTGCCCAGAAGCGGGCCAGCGCTCAGGGGCAGTTCCCGGCGGCGGTCATTTTAAGCTGTATTGACTCACGCGCCCCGGCGGAGATCCTGCTGGACGTCGGCATCGGCGAAACCTTTAACGCGCGCGTTGCCGGTAATATTCAGAATGACGACATTCTGGGCAGCATGGAGTTTGCCTGCGCTGCTGCCGGAGCCAAAGTGGTCCTGGTGATGGGGCATACCGCCTGCGGTGCAATAAGAGGGGCCATCGAGAATGTCGAGCTGGGGAACCTGACCGGGCTGCTCAACAAGATCAAACCGGCCATCGACAAGACCGAATTTAAAGGCGAACGCAGCGGTAGCAACTATGAGTTTGTCGATGCCGTCGCCAAAACCAACGTCGAGATGACCATCGCCGATATCCGCAAAAACAGCCCGGTGCTGAAAAAGCTGGAAGAGGAAGGAAAAATCAAGATTGTAGGTAGCATGTACTATCTGGATGGCGGCAAGGTCGAGTTTCTCGCTTGATTCCTAGGTGTCCCTTCACAACAGCGGTGGGCATTGGTTCGCCGCTTCTTATAACTCTTCTTGAGTATCAATGCATTACATCACACAGCATTTAAATAATTATTATGCTAATAATTAAAAATCCCTCTTTTGATCAAACACCCTTCCAGCAATCAACATAGAATTCACAAAAAATTAAACTCACCAAGGATAGGGTTTTACATGGAAATTAATATTAATGGCCGTTTGGTCGCACTGAGCAATATCACACCAGAGACTCCCCTGCTGTATGTCCTACGCAACGATCTGCAACTCAACGGCCCCAAATATGGCTGTGGCCTGGGTGAATGCGGTGCCTGTACCGTGCTGATTGACGGCGTTGCAACCCGCTCTTGTTCCACCCCGCTGTCTGCTGCCCAAGGGAAAGCGATCACCACGCTGGAAGGGTTAAGTCAGGAAGGCCATTTACACCCGGTGCAACAGGGCTTTATCGATGAACAGGCCGCGCAGTGTGGCTACTGCACCAACGGCATGATTATGACGCTGGTGGCACTGTTCGAACGCGATCCCCAAGCCAGCGAGCAACAGATCAAAAACGAATTAGCCTTCAACCTGTGCCGTTGCGGTACCCATCTGGAAATTCTGGCTGCGGCGCAACAGGCCAAGCGGCTACTGGCCGAGCGCGGTGCCCAATGATGGAGATGCAAATAACCCGTCGTCGCCTGCTGCAGGCGGGTGGCGTAGTGATGGTCAGCAGCCTGTTACCCTTCAACGCGCTGGCGGGCAGCCCTGCCACCGCAGGCAAAGCGATCCCCCTGGATCGTATCAGCAGCTTTATTGCCCTCAGTGCCGACGGCAAAGTGACCGCGTTTAACGGCCACGTCGATCTCGGCACCGGCATACGCACCTCACTGGCACAGATTGTCGCCGATGAACTGGACGTGGCTTTCGATGATGTCACTCTGATCCTGGGCGATACCAATCGCACGCCCGATCAAGGCCCAACCATCGCCAGCGCCACCATTCAGGTAACCTCGGTTCCCTTGCGTCAGGCTGCAGCGCAGGTGCGGCAATTGCTGGTGGAACTGGCAGCTATTGCCTTCAAGCGCCCGGCCGCACAGCTGACAACCGCCGATGGCTTCGTGTTTGCCCCAGATGCGCCCTCAGTCCGCCTGAGCTACGCCGAACTGGCGCGTGGGCAGGATCTGCATCTACCGCTGGACAGCAAAGTGGTGCTCAAAAGCCCGCAAAGCGGCCAGTATGTGGGCAAACCGGTGGCGCGCGTCGATATTCCGGCCAAGGTTCGCGGCCAACTGACCTATGTGCACGATATGCGCCTGCCTGGCATGTTGCATGGCCGGGTCGTACGCCCGCCTTATGCCGGAGCAGACAGCAGCTCGCCATTGGGAAAAGCACTGATCTCCGTCGATCGGGACTCTATCGCCCACCTACCCGGCATTGTCAAACTGGTGGTCATCAATGATTTTATCGGCATCGTGGCCGAGCGTGAGGAGCAGGCGATCGACGCCATGCGCCAGCTAAAGGTGCAATGGCAGCCCTGGGCCGGGTTACCGGATCTGTCTTTGGATAAGCTGCACGCTACGCTGGAAGCCATGCCGAAAGCCGAGCGAATTCTGCGCGACGATCCGGATACCACCAGCGCCCTTGCCGCCGTCACAACGCAGGTCAATGTCGATTACGTCTGGCCTTATCACCTGCATGCCTCTATCGGCCCTTCCTGTGCCGTGGCCGAGGTAAACGCGCATCAGGCGGAAATCTGGTCTGGTACACAAAATCCCCACGACCTGCGCAAAGACATTGCCAAATTGCTTGAGCGTGAGCCGGAGCAGGTACATATCAACCGCATGGAAGCTTCTGGCTGCTATGGCCGTAACTGTGCCGATGACGTTTCGGCAGATGCGGCCTTACTGTCACAGGCTACCGGCAAGCCGGTGCGGGTGCAGTTGATGCGCGAGCAGGAAGCAGGCTGGGAGCCAAAAGGCAGCGGGCAATTGATCCGCATACGTGGCGGGCTGGATGCCAATCATCGGGTCGCCGCCTATGAGTTGAGAACCAGCTATCCCTCCAACAACGCCGTCACCCTGCCGCTGGTATTAACTGGCAAGGTCGCCAACCAGCCAGACGTTCAGCAGATGGGTGATCGTACCACCGTACCGCAATATCAATATCCACATATGCGGATAATTGCGGAGGATGCGGCCCCCATCGTGCGGGCTTCCTGGATGCGTGGCGTGTCGGCACTGCCGAACGTCTTTGCCCATGAAAGCTGGATCGACGAATTGGCCTATCTCGCCAAGCAGGATCCGATCGCCTACCGGCTGCAATATTTAACCGATCCGCGCGCCATTACGTTGATCCAGGCGCTGAAAAAACAGGCCAACTGGCAGGATGGGCCAGCACACCGCCAGCCTTTGGCAGAGGATCAAGAAGTAGTCAATGGCCGAGGTTTCGCCTATGCCCGTTACTTCCACAGCAAATTCCCCGGATTTGGTGCCGCCTGGGCGGCCTGGGTCTGCGATCTTAGCGTTAATCGCCGCAACGGGCAGATCAAACTGAACAAGATCTACGTTGCCCACGACTGCGGGCAAATCGTCAATCCGGCCGGGGTACGTCATCAGGTACACGGCAACATTATCCAGTCTGCCAGCCGTGTCCTGAAAGAGTTTGTCACTTTTAACAGCAGCGCAGTGACCTCATTGGATTGGGGGGGTTACCCCCTGCTGCGGTTTGACGAACTGCCAGAGGTGGATATCCAACTATTGGATAACCCGCATGAACCGCCGATGGGAGCAGGTGAATCCGCTTCCGTACCGAGCGCTGCCGCCATCGCCAACGCGTTATTTGATGCGTTGGGCGTCAGGCTGCGCGAAGTACCCTTCACCCCGGAACGGATCCTGAAGGCTTTAGCTACAGCTACCTCTTCCAGCCATGCAAACGGGTAACACATTATGCACAAAATAAAGAAAATCGCTGGCCTGGGCGCGCTGGCCGTTGCCATCATCGTCGCCGTGGGAGGTATTGCCACCTGGCAACCAGAAATGGTGCAAATCGATCGCCTGGATACCCATACCTTCAGCCAGGCGCAGATTGAGAAAGGCAAGCAGTTGGCCGCCCTTGGTGATTGCGCGGTTTGCCACACCCGTCCCGGTGGTGAACGCAATACCGGCGGGCTGGCGATGGAGATCCCGTTCGGCACCATCTATACCAGTAACATTACGCCCGACCTGGAAACGGGGATTGGTGGATGGTCCTATCCCGCCTTTGAACGCGCCATGCGTCACGGGGTCGATCGCCAGGGCAATTACCTCTACCCGGCTTTCCCCTATACCGCATTTACCCGCACCAGCGACGAGGATCTCCAGGCGCTGTACGCCTACCTGATGACGCAGCCAGCGGTACATTACCAACCGCCGAAAACCTCATTACATTTCCCGTTCAATATCCGTCAGGGAATTGTGACCTGGAACTGGCTCTATCTGACACCCGGAGCCATGCAGCCAGACGCCAGCCAGAGTATAGCGTGGAATAGGGGAGCCTATTTGACGGAGGGGCTGGGCCATTGCAGCGCCTGCCATTCACCGCGTAACTTCCTGTTTGGGGAGCAAGGGGGCAGCGAACATCTGAGCGGCGGTGTCGCAGAAGGCTGGAGCGCTCCGTCCCTGACCACCAACCCTCAGTTACCGCTGGCCTGGAGCCAGCAGGATCTGCTGGCCTTTATGCAAACCGGCTACTCCGCTAAACACGGTGTGGCAGCAGGGCCGATGGCACCGGTGATCGCGGAAGGTCTTTCTCAGCTGCCACCAGAGGATTTGCAGGCCATTGCCACCTATCTGCATTCTTTCCACCCTCAGGATGAGGGCCTGCCCGATAAGGCCGCTGAGATCAACCGGCTGGCGGAGCAAAGGGTTGAGCCGCTGTCTTCGCAGGGAGCACGGATTTTCTCCGGTGCCTGTATGGCTTGTCACTCTCAGGAGAAAGGCGCGCAGATGCAGGGCGTGCGCCCTTCTCTGGCCCTGAACAGCAACCTGTATAACAACAGCCCGGATAATGCCATCCGCGTGGTGCTTTCCGGTATCCAGCATCCGGCCAAAGGCGAATTAGGCTATATGCCTGCGTTCCGCAATAACCTCAACGACGAGCAAATCGCTGCGCTGCTGCACTATCTACGGCAGGACTTTGCCAATCAGAAACCGTGGCCTGATTTGCCACAGCGGATCGCTGAATTACGGGCGGAAACGGCCCCCTCACCCCAACCCTCTCCCACAGGGAGAGGGAGCTGATACGGTGTTGTGTTCAGGTATGAGAGACGAGCTGTAACACCGTCTGGATAATCAATAATCAGCCGGCAATCGCTGCCACCCCTCTCCCACAGGGAGAGGGAGCTGACACGGTGTTGTGTTCAGGTATGAGAGACGAGCTGTAACACCGTCTGGATAATCAATAATCAGCCGGCAATCGCTGCCCCCCCTCTCCCACAGGGAGAGGGAGCTGATACGGTGTTGTGTTCAGGTATGGGAGACAAGCTGTAACATCGTCTGGATAATCAATAATCAGCCGGCAATCGCTGCCCCTTCTCTTCCCTAGCCCAAAAAGGATAGGGAACCAGAGTGTTGTGGTTAGGTAGATTTCCGTAACGTATAGCAAGCTCGATCGGTCCCCTCTTCCTGTGGGAGAGGGTTAGGGTGAGGGGGCCTTTTGTAACTTGGCCAACAGCGTTTTACGGGTAATGCCGAGCTGTTTGGCCGCCTCGGTCTTGTTACCGGCGGTCTGTTCCAGCGCCGCCAAAATCGCCTGCTTCTCTACCTGCTCCAACGGCTGGATCGGTTGGCCACATTGGCGATCCGGCTGCACATCGACGCACTGGCTGATGCTCAGCGGCAGCTCTTTTTCACTGATAAAGTCCCCGCTCAGCAGGATCACCCCGCGCTCAACGCTGTTTTCCAGCTCACGCACGTTGCCCGGCCAAGGGTATTTCAGCAGCATATCCATCGCCAGCGGGGTAAATCCTTTGACCGGCTTACGGTTACGCTCGGCAAATTTGGCCAGAAAGTGCATCGCCAACAGGGGAATGTCTTCGCTGCGCGCCCTCAGCGGCGGGCTGTCCACCGTCACCACGTTCAACCGATAGTAGAGATCCTGGCGGAACCTGCCAGCCTCCACGTCCGCTAACAGATCCCGGTTAGTCGCCGCGATCAGGCGTACATCCACCGACAGAGTCTGATTACTGCCCACCCGCTGGATCTCCCGCTCCTGGATCGCCCGCAGTAATTTTGCCTGCATCAACGGCGATACTTCACCAATCTCGTCCAGGAACAGCGTGCCCTGATCGGCCTCCATAAAGCGCCCTTCCCGGCGCTTATCGGCACCGGTAAACGCCCCTTTTTCATGGCCGAACAGCTCAGACTCCAGCAGAGATTCGCTCAAGGCGGCGCAGTTGATACTCACCAATGGCCGATCCTTGCGCAGGCTGTTGGCGTGCACGGCCCGGGCTATCAACTCCTTGCCGGTACCTGATTCGCCACTGATCAACACCGTCGCTTCGGAAGGGGCAATCATGGCGATCATTTCCAGCAGCTTGCGCATCGGTTCACTGCGGCCAATAAAACTTTGCTGATCGAACCGCAAGCGCTGCTTCAGATCCTGGTTCTCACTCTTTAACGAGGTGTGCTCCAGCGCGCGTGCCAGCGTGAGCTGCAACGTATCAAAATCGAGAGGCTTGGTCAGATAGTCATAAGCCCCCGCCTTAATCGCTTCCACGGCAGACTCCACGTTGGAGTAGGCGGTCATGATCAGGATCGGGATCGCCGGATTATAGCTTTTGATGGCCTTCAGCGCCGCGATGCCATCCATTTCCGCCATCCGCACGTCGCTCAGGATCAGATCGAACGGCTGTGCCCTGACCTGTTCCAACGCTTGGCGACCGTTATGCGCCACGCTGAGCCGGTAGCCCCAGCCGCTTATCAGCGCCTGGAGTATGGTGCAGTGACTGATATCGTCCTCAACCAGCAAAATATGTGCACTAGGCGTCCGCATGAGCCTCTCCTTGTTGATTACTGTGCCTGAGCGGGATCACCATTGCAAAGCGGGTGCCCGCTGGTTGGCCGCTGCTGACGGCGATTGTCCCCTGATGCTCCTCGATCACTTTCTGCACCATGGTCAAGCCCAGACCGGTGCCCGTCGCCTTGGTAGTGAAGTAAGGGTTAAAGATTTTTCCAAGGTCGTCAGGTGAGATACCGGCACCCGAGTCGCTGACGGTAATGCGCATCTCCCGATCCTTGGTCGCTTCAACTTCAACCTCGAGTACGCCATCCGAGCCAATCGCCTGGATGGCATTGAGATACAGATTCAACAACACCTGAGTGAGGCGATCGGGGTCGATCTCCACCAGCGGCAAAGCTTCATCACAGCGGGAACGGAGGATGATATTGTTACGCTCTGCATCCTGACGGATCAGGTGCAGCGAATGTTCGATCACCTCGTTCATCGCCACCCGCTGCAAACGCAGATCGGCAGGGCGCACCAGCGCCAGTAACTCGGTGATCACCCGGTTGAGACGATCGACCTCTTTCGCCATCACCTTGGCCAGTTCATGCTGTTCGCTACCCGCAGGCGAGCGGTCGGCAAAATACTTGGCAAAACCCTTGATGGAGGAAAGCGGGTTACGGATCTCATGGGCCACACCGGCCGCTAAATCGCCGATGGCTGCCAGCTTTTCTTTGCGACGAACCTCCTCCTGCAGTTGGCGAATTTCCCGCATATCGCGAAAGATAAACACGTTCCCCAGAAAATGGCCGCTGTGGTTAACAATATTCGCCACGCTGATGCTCAACGGCAGGCTCTGCCCACCAGCCAGACGATGGTCAATATCCTGTTCGATAATCGGCTGACCGTGGCTACTTTTCTGTGCCAGTTGCTGCCATTCGGTGGGCAGCGCCTGATGGCTGGGCTGGCCAAACAGCTCGGCGGCATCACAACCCAGCATCACTTCTGCCGCATGGTTAACCACCCGGATCTGGTGTTGATCATTAGTAGTGATCAACCCCATCGGCAGGTTACTGATAATTTCACTGGAGAAAGCCTTTGAGTCTTGTAACTGCTGGCTGGAACGTTGATAACGCCGCCCCCAGAACAGCGCCAACAAACTGGCTAACGCCAACAACAGCAGGATGGACAGCAAAATAGAGGTGTTGCGCATATCCTTTGCCTGGGTGGCATCCAGCGCGACGGTGTCAAACGCCGCAAAAATGACGGCCTGCTCATCATCCTGAAGCTCGGCTGCCTCTTGCATACGCGATCGGTTCATCATATGGCCGGAGTGGCCGCTGCCGCGCTTGAGCGGCCTAAACCAACGGTAGGCTTCGAAAGCCTGCTGTTCATCAAAGGTCGTCATATGCCACTGTTCATCGCTGGAAGCCTTCAGCTCTGCCATCTGTTGCGGGCTATACAGCGACTGACCAACGCGCTGCGGATCGCTGTGCGCCAGGACACGGCCGGAACGGTCGGTTATGGCGATGTACAGCACGCTCGGCTGATAGGCCATCTCCTCCAACAGGGTTTGACGCTGATCGTGACGCCAGCGCATGCCCATACCGGTACGGGCACCGGATTCAAACGAGCTCATCAACACCGCGCTTTTTTCTCGTAGCGTTTGGATCTCCACCTCACGCCCACGCTGCAGATCTTTGATGGCCAGCGTAATAATAATACCAAGCAGTAACGCGACCGCAGCGATCGCTATCCAGGCGGGTAAGAGCGTCGATTTGGTTTTAAATTCCATTGGCTTCCTCTGCCACCGGCACGCCAGCGTGCGGGTAATTATTACCCATACTAATAGCATCGCGAGTAAAAATAACCCACTTAATCTCTGATTTGCGGCCAGCAAACGGCCATCTTCCGCTGTCAGTTATTTTTATTACTGTCATAAACTTAACGCGCTGCATGTTGAAGCTCCCTGGCGGGCGCCCGTTGGTTGAGCTAGCCAAGCCATCACGGCGATCCTGGATCTATACAATTCCCATGCCAGCCTGAAGCTGGCACGACGGTTGCAACACGACAATTGCAAATAAAGAAATGGGATCCATGACCCCTAAACAAAAGGAAATCAATCATGACGCTAACTAAAACCACCCTCGCCGCCATTATCTCCGTTGCCCTGCTGGCCGGTGTTAGCACTACCGCGCTGGCGCAAAATGGTCATCACGCAAACATGACCAATGCGCAGGGAAATCATCAGGGGATGGGCTATCAGCACGGTAACCGCGCGAACCTGACGCCAGAGCAGCAGGCCGTCAGCCAGAAAGCCTTTGATGAGTTCCAGTTGAAAACCGCCGATTTGCGCCAACAACTGATGTCCAAACAATACGAATATCAGACGCTGCTGACCGGCAAGCCTTTGGATGAGCAGAAGGTCTTGGCCGTGAGTAAAGAAATTACCGCCTTGCGTGACAACCTTTACCAACAACGCGTGGCGCTGGATACCGATCTGGCCAAGGCCGGCGTGCCGATGATGGGCCACGGAATGAGCGGCGCGGGGATGAACGGCGGACGCGGCTGCCATTAAACCCTAACCTTGCTCCAAGATAAAATCGGGAGAATACCAGAACCATTCTGGTTTCTCCCAGCAATCCCCCGCGACTCATTTACCCCTAGCAAATAATTAACAATCCTCGAAAGCCAGAAGATTCTCATCAAATTAACGTAAAACCACACGCTAAAATTCTTAATCTTTATTCTTACGTCCGAATATAATTTTTTTTCGTATCACCTGAATAAAATCAAGTTCCTGCCATACTTATTTGCATGAGACAGCAACTGTCTCTTTGCGCACTTAACTTGCCTGGAGTTTTCTCATGAATAAAACCATTATTGTTGTCGCTCTTGCTGCCGCCGTTCTCAGTGGATGTAACGCTAATCGCACCGCTTCCGGCGATACCTTTACTGCAGCGCAGGCCAGGCAGGCCAACTTCGTCACTTATGGCACGCTGGTATCCGTGCGCCCGGTAACCATTCAGGGTGGTGATGGCACCAACGCTGCCGGAGCCATCGGCGGGGCCGTGGTCGGTGGCTTCCTGGGTAATACCGTTGGTGGTGGCACAGGGCGCAATCTGGCAACGGCGGCGGGTGCCGTGGGGGGCGCAGCTGCTGGCTCAGGTATCCAAAGCGCCATGAACCGCAGCGCCGGGGTGGAACTGGAAGTGCGCCGGGATGATGGCGTGAATATCGTGGTCGTTCAGGCACAGGGCTCAACCCAGTTCCATAATGGGCAGCGCGTCGCACTGGTGACCAATGGCAGCACCACCACCGTATCACCACGCTAGAAGGAGCGGGTTGCTTCAAGGTTTAGGAGCCAGACCGCAACATGGCTCCTTACTACTGGGATACCGAATTCAGGGACGATCTCCCTTTACGGGATAATAGCGAGTTTTCCGGCTCGGCCATTACAATAAAAAACGGAGTTGAACCTGATGTTGATCAAATGGATTAAACGCATCGCCTTGCTGCTGGTGGTATTAATCATCGGTGCGCTGGGGGCGAGGATTTATGACACCCAGCGTGGGCCATCGCTACAGCTTTGGCATACCTTTGTCCCCAATGAAATGCGCGCCGATAAGATCGATAAGGCCAGTTGGGCAGACTATCTGACCGCCGAGGACGCCATTTTCGAAGAAGTCCGCCAGAATGTGACCGACAAGCTGGACAGCAGCCAGCAAACCTCGTTAAACCGTTACTATGCCGGCAGCCCGATCTATCCGGAAAAATTCCTCACCGACTGGAACCGCTCCTACATCATGATGCCGGACGGCAAACCGAAAGGCGCTGTCGTGCTGTTGCATGGTTTGACCGATACCCCTTACAGCCTGCGGCATATCGCGGATAATTACCGCGAATATGGCTATGTAGCGGTCGGTATTCGTTTACCGGCGCACGGCACCGTACCGGGAGCACTGACCGATGTAGACTGGCAGGATTGGATGGCCGCCACCCGTTTGGCAATACGGGAAGCCAAACGCCTGGCGGGTGACGACGTACCACTGCATATCGTTGGTTTTTCTAACGGCGGCGCATTGGCGATGAAATATACGCTCGATGCATTGGATGATCCTCGGCTGACCAAACCCCAACGTGTGGTGCTGATTTCACCGATGATCGGCGTCACCAGCTTTGCCCGCTTTGCCGGTATTGCCGGTTGGCCTGCCATCTTCCCGGCGTTTGCCAAGGCGGCCTGGTTGGGGATTGTGCCGGAGTTTAACCCGTTCAAATACAATTCGTTCCCGGTTAATGCGGCACGCCAGTCCTTCCAGCTAACCCAGGCATTACAAAAGCAGATTGCCGCCGATGCGCGCAACGGCAAAATGGGTGAGCTGCCACCGATTTTGACGTTCCAATCGGTAATGGATTCTACCGTCAGCACCCGCGCGGTGATCACCGCCCTGTATAACCATCTGCCCGCCAACGGCAGTGAGGTGGTGTTATTCGATTTAAACCAGGCGGTGGCGTTTGGGCCGTTACTCAGAAGCTCATCCTATACCGCGCTGCCGCGGCTGCTGCCACCGGCACCGCGTAACTATACGGCCACCATCGTCACCAACGTGACACCGGAAACCACCGATACCGAGGCGCGTACCATCGTCGCAGGGCAAACGGCCGAGACCACCGATCTACTCGGGATCACCTATTTGCCGGATATCTTCTCGCTGTCACACGTGGCGTTGCCGTTCCCGCTGAGTGATTCCCTGTACGGGCGTTACCCGGAACCGCGCAATCAGTACGGCATCAGCCTGGGGACCTTTGCCGCACGTGGCGAGCGGGCGGTGCTGGTGGTCGGGCTGGATTCGCTGATGCGCCTCTCCTCCAACCCGTTCTTCCCTTATTTGCTTAAACGCATAGATGACAATATTGGCCCTGTGCCAAAGAAATAAGGTAGGTTGACCCCGGCCAGTGCCCTATCGGTGCTGGCCGGGTTAATCTCTGGCGAAAATAGCCGAGTTAGAGCTCACGGGTTTTAATCGGACAGGCCGTCACTCAATAATAGTTAACCGTAAACGTCACTTTGCCGTTCGCCTTGCCTGGCGTAGGGTTCGCTGCGGTTTGAATATAGCGGGCGGCCAAGGGCACCTGAATCGTCGTGCTGCCATCTTTCGGCAACGTCATAACCTGTTCTGTGGAAAAATTAAACGGTGTCGGCGTCTGGCTGCTTAATCCCCAACCAAGCTGGATACCCACACCGCTTGCTGCTCCGGATACCGTCGAATCGATAGCCATCACCCCATTGGCAGCATCAATGGCATCGCCGACTGGCGCTAATCTCACACCAATCGTGTTATTGAGTGAGGTCGTGGAGGTACTTTTTCCCGTATTGTAATCCATTAACAACGGTGCATTAGTCGAATTATAAAAGCCGTAAAATTTGGGGCAATTGGTCAAAGCAATTGAGGCATCTTTCCAGGGGGTTGTCGAATTTAGCG
This sequence comes from Serratia sp. 2723, assembly GCF_050434425.1. NCBI lineage: Bacteria > Pseudomonadati > Pseudomonadota > Gammaproteobacteria > Enterobacterales > Yersiniaceae > Serratia > Serratia sp. 2723. The sequence goes on along the minus strand of NZ_JBNDIN010000016.1, from coordinate 57,076 downwards.
CCCTAAAATGCTCACCTATTTCATAGGTGCCTAAATTAACCGAGACATCGGGCGTGGTGCAGGTTTGTGCCGACACCGTGATGTTTCCTTGAAAACTGACATTCCAATAATATATCGGCAACCCACTGATTGCGGCAGCATTTGTGTGGCTGGTACCCGAATGGTCCAAACCATACTGCATAGTAGGAAAATTGGCGCCACTGATGCTGTAACTCCCCGGTGTAAGAGGGCCTGTTTTAACCAGTGCGACCGAGAAATTCTTGTCTGAACCTATCAACATATTCCGGAGCGAATAACCTGATTCAAGCAGCTTCTGATTTTCAGCCCTTCTCGGGGCGGTTGTTACAGGATTAGTGCTGATATCACTTAAAAAAATGGCCACACCGATACCGGGTATACCAGTCTGATAGACCCCATCTGTAAAAGGTCCGACAGGTAGGCTCGCGAGAGGTTGTGGAGTCGTTTTCAGGCTCGCTGATATACTGGTATACAGATATTTTCCAACATCAGAGGCCGGCCATTTTACCTCAGCGTAGCCATCTTTCATTCTTAGCGTTGCCCGATAAAACACCGTTCCTACAGGTGCGTCTACACCAGCCGAAATTACCGGCGGAGACAAAGGAACGGCTACAGTCTGAATACCGGTTGGTAAGGTAAAAGTCACAATAGCCCAACTTGTAGGGCTGAAAATGGGTAACAAGATCCCAGCCAGTAAACCTAGCACTCTATTTATTGATAACGTCACAGGTAACTCCCCTCTTTCTGGCCATCCATCCAGGTCTGGCCAGAAAGGAAAATAGTGGTCATGATGAGCGGCCAACCCGGGTTAACCGCTGATATCACGTCGTTTTTTCCAGTTTCAAACGCTGGGAACCGGCAGTTGCCGTCGCCGTGCAAGGAGAGTTGAATTGCTGTATCTGCTCCTGCTTCTGGTTCTTGGCTACAGGCATCAGCACATAGCTGACCGTGCATTGCATCTCGCTGCCCTCGCCCCATTTCACGCGCAGTTGACCTTTGTCTTGCGCCACGCGCGCATACAGCTGCCCGCCCTGGCCGACTGAGCCTACGCTGTTGCCCTTACCGTCAAAGATATCGGCGCCGAACGGTACCGGTTCCCCTTGATAGGTGGCGTTCACCAGGATAGGCGTACCCTGCTTGGCGTTGTATTTCAGCTTCACCACCGCTCCGGAGTAAGGCGCGACCTTCTGGCTGGTGTTGTCCAATTCCACGTCGGCCGCCGTCCCTTTCGGATCGATACTGATTTCATTCATCTGGTACGGGTTCAGGTAAGGCACTATCGCGTAACCCCGTGAATCGATACTCACGCCGGGATACGAGGAAACCTTGGCGCCTTCAGCCCCTTTGGCTTCTACCAGCGCAAAGGTATCCGACGTGTACGGCGTAAAGGTCACGCCCCCAGTGTGCGCAATCACCGTCCCGTTCATCCCGGCAGAGGCGCTTTGATAACCTTTGCCGGTGCTGTATGTACCGCTCAACGCCGTAGCCGGGGTACGATAGCTACCATTCAGCGATCCGCTGCTGCCCTGGCCCTGATTGGCATTCATCGCCGTCACGCCATAGCTGAACTGGCTCTCTGCCCCGGCACTGCCGGATACCGTCGCCTGCTGACCATAACGGCCACTACTGTCATGGGACAGATCCATACGTAGCTGCAGTGTATGTGTCTGGTCGTTGCTTCCCAGCGGCAGGCTGAAACTCAACAGATAGTTGGTTTGCGCCGTACCCAGGCTGGAGAAGCTGCGGTTAACGCTCAGGCCGTAAGACAGGTCCTTGTAGCGATTGTTGTAACCCATCTGGTACTGCTTCTCGCTGCCGTCTTTATTCCAGTAGTTCTGCAAGGAACCGCTGATATACAGCTGGCCCCAGTTTTCTGGCAGACCTTGCCCGGCGGTGACCGTCAGGCGATTTTTGGCACGAGAAATCGAGTCCGGCGAATAGCCTTGCGCCACCGCATCACGGGTTTGCATCGCGGTCATAAAATCCATGTAACCATTGGTGGAAAAGCGGTATGCCGCCAACGACAGGTTACTGTTGGTTTCACTGATCAATTTGCTGTAGCTCACCTGATAGCTTTGCCCGCTTAGGCTGCTGCCTGAGCGATGTCGGCCATCAATATCGGAGCTGTCGCCCAAATGAGTACGAGCCTGGGTGGCATCAAATGCCAGGGCACCGATCGGTGTGCCCACGGCGGCTCCCAGTTGCAGTGCGTAATAATCCTGGCTGGCCTGCAGGCCACCATAGCCGGTGACGGTGTTGGTCAAGCCAAGCTGATAGGTCGCCTGGTACAGCGCCGGTTTGTCACGCAGGTTATCGCTGCGCACCTCACCCGCAGTGATCGAATAACGCGATGAGCCTGGCCGTAACAGTTGGGCCACCGAGGCATAAGGCACACTGAAGGTCTGCTCGGTGCCGTCGGACTCACGCACGGTAACGTCCAGATTGCCGCCGTAGCCGGTCGGGTACAGATCGTTGATCAGGAACTCGCCCGGCGTGACGGTGGTTTCATACAGCACCTGACCGCCCTGACGCACGGTGACACGGGCGTTGGTACGAGCGATACCACGGATATCCGGCGCGTAACCGCGCTGGGACTCCGGCAGCATCCGCTCGTCGCTGGCCAGCTGTATACCGGTAAACGGCACGGTATCGAACAGTTGCCCGATGGTATTCGATTGTCCCATCAGGACACGCGCTTTCAACGCCGGGATGTCACGCTGCAAATAGGTATTAAGGTTGCTGTACTGGCTCTCGCCGTTATCCATCCGGCTATAGGAACCGTTGTGGCGCAAATACCAGGCTCCGACGTTAGCCCCGGCATTCACCCCGGTAAACAGTGAGTTATAGCTGGTGCCATGGGATTCGCTGGTATAGCCATTGACGTTATAGCCAAGCAATAATGCCGGTACGCCGCTGTCCCACAACTCCGGGCTGACTGTGCCACGGGCGGTGTTGAGCATGTAAACCTGAGGAACCATAATATCCAGGCGTTGTTCATTACTGTCATAATTCACCTGAGCTTCCGGCAAACGCTGCTGGAGATCGAAACAGACATCCCCTTTGTCCAGTGAGCTTAAAAAGTCCGCTGGTAGCTTGGCGTAATCAAACGCAATGTTTTTAATCAGTTCGCGGGTCAGGCAGGGATAAACGCTTTTATCTGCCCGCGCCTTGAATTCAATATCGGTATTACTGACCGGTTGATTATTAATATATAAAGCCGTTTTATACACCCCAGGCAAGCCAGAGGAACCATTGGCGAAGCGACTCAGATCAACCGACTTCTCATCATCCACATTCAAGAAAGAGGCATCAAACTCAAGATTTTTGGCGATGTCCTGTGGTGCAGAAACCGTGTTCTCAGCATTAACGTTAGCCGCAAAAAAAGTTGATATAATTGCTATCGCCAGTGGAGATAACTGGCCACGCAGGCCACATTGTAAAGATTTAGACATAGATATCCCTTCAAGAACTGATTCCTGAATAGCGGTCAACAAATTAATGCGAGAGTGTTTTATATAGCGAGGACGTTATTTTATCACTGCATCAAAAGTATTAACCGCGCCATAATCATTAACGAAACTCCCTGTAACCTTACTACCTGTACTGCCTGCCAAGTTCAATGTCATGCTGCTACGAGGGGCCACCATCGCATGGTCAAGTTTTTTACCATTCACCGACAGATTGACCAAAGAGACATAATAAGGCGTCGGGTTACTGGCCTGTATCCGGTTACCCTGACTGTTCCAGGTTAGCGCTTTAGCCGCTTCATTGGCGTTACCTTGCAGACCTGCTGGGCGATAGAACAGCTTGATGCGCGAGCGGAAGGCCATCTGCAAGCGGTTCTCAGTCACTTTAGCCTGGGTTTTGGCCGGAACCTCCAGCACGTTCAGCCAGAACACCGATTCTTTATCCATCGGCAGCGAACCACCGGCGTAACTGATACGCAACGTCTGGCCTTTGCCTGATTCCACACGGTTCATCGGCGGTGTCAGGACAAACGGCACCTTGATCGCCGCCGGTTTGGCGTCGATGTCACCGTTATCGATCCAGCTTTGCAACAACACCGGTGATGGACCTCCGTTGCTGATCTTTACGCTGACTTCTTTGGCATCGGAAGGATAAATCACCCGCGTACCACTAATCACCACGCTGGCCAAGCTACTGACGCTGAACAAGGCTGCGGCGGCAAAAGTACCAACTTGCAGCACTTTAGTAGAAAGAAACTTCATCATAAACTCCGGAAAGCCGACAGATGGGAGGGGAACCCCCTCCCGCAGTCCATTACTGGTACTGAATAGAATAAATAACGTTGCTGACAACAATACCCGCAGTGGTTGGTGCCTCTGCGTAGTAACGAACGATGTATGGCAGCGTGGTGCTACCACCGGTAACATCTTTATAGGTCATCGCGCCAACCTGCTCCTGGCTACCGGCTTTGATCACGGCCTGAGTCGGGCTTGAAGCGTCAAGCAATTGCAGACTGACGTTGGTAGCACCACCGGTCATGTTAATCAGGCGGCCGGTCACGGCATCAACCGAGGCACCTGCCTGGAAGAAGGCAGAGGCAGTCTCCAAGGTACCAGAACAGTTGCTCAGGGCCATCACGAAGCCGGTATCACCTGCCGTTTTAGTGGCGCTTTGCAATTGGCTGGTGCTTACTGTTGGCAGAATCACGGTCGCGTCCGCATCCTGGCCATCAACCACAACGTCACAGGTATTTGCAGTCAGTTCACCTTTAAAAGTGATGGTACCGGTAGAAGCAGCCTGAGCCAGACCAACAGTACCGAAAACAGCGATCAGTGATGCAACGATTGTTAACTTTTTCATATATATTCCTACTTACCTTGTATTATGAATACCATTTTAATATCCATTAAAATGGCCTGGTGGATACCCATGGGGATAGATATAGCTAGACTATTCCAGCATTTACATTTACAACAACTTACTTAATAAATAGCGAAGAGACTCGGTGGTTATCGACGGAATAGCCAATACCATGAATGTTCGCTATAAAGTCTTCTGGGAGATCAAGTGACGCCAATTTTTTACGTAATTCATTTATTGCATGCCATAAACGCTGACTGGATGAAGATAAATTAATCTCATCCCAAACGTTTTTCATTATGTCATTTTTATAGATGACGGCATCCCGGCTGTTCGCCAGTAAATAAATCAGCAATCGGGTCTGGATCTCGTTTAAAGAGATAACCTTGAAAAACAGGGTGCGCTCCGCAGCTCCGTCCGAATAATAAAGGAGCCTGCGATTGGCAATTTCGAACTGAATGTCATCATCAATTAGGAATCCATAAAGTCTATTTTCCATATGCATCTCAGGCTATTATTTTGGTTTAATAACAAAAATAACAAACCTCCCTTAGGTGAGACATTATAGAAGCAATTTCCACTATGGCAACCGCGCCAAGATGATCACATTGCCATTTATAAAAGCCTCACTACAGCGTTAAATTCTGACTAACTCAACTCAATCAGCACTTAACGCTAGCTGATACGAATCATCCTGGTGTTTTTTATATCTCATTACTTCACCTCGTTTGAGTAGTCATAAATGTCAAAGATTTTCATCCCACAACATTAATAACTAGCCATTAAATTTTACTCATTAGCATTCAATCTATTACCTACGAACCCAACATTAGGATTTATCTGTCACACCGGCATATAAAAGCCCCTACCGATGAAGCCATCCTTTATCTCCGTAAGATGAAGCCGCTTTTATTTCGCCCACCTTACTGATGGGGTAAATACTAGAGCATAAGTGGGATTTTTCTCACTGAAGTAGTTTTAACCTTTAAAAAAAACAAAAAATACATATAATTCAATTGGTTAATAAAAAATACTTAATCATGACAGACCATTCTAAATTGCTCTTAAATGACAGTGGTTCTCATTTGAGATTTATTATTAAAATGTTGTTTTTTAAATAAATATGAATTGTTACTGATTTTTGATGCCGCTAGAAATGGTTAAACTATACTTTAAACAAGCCGAACACTCAGACAATAAAAAGTTAACACACTGAAATGAAAAATAAAATTATTATTAATGATGCAGTACTGTACCTCCCCGAAGAGCACTGCCTGCGCCCACTGCGCGTTCGGGGCAAAGAAACCGTGTTAAACATTCCCGCCAGCCGTTGCCTGCAATTAATGCTGCAACGCCCCGGCGAGGTGATCAGCCAAAGCGACTTTTTTAATGAGGTATGGCAAAAAAATGGCCAGTATGTCACTGCCAATACTCTTTATCAGAATATCTCATTAGTAAGAAAAGGGATGCGGGAGGCCGGACTAAGCAAAAATATCATCAGAACGGTTCCCAAAATCGGGGTGGTTTTTTCCGGTAGCATTGAAATACAGCCAGAAGAGAGCGCCAACGACATTGTGCAGCAAAACAATAAACCAGAGCCTCTCCCCGTCGAAAGCCCGCTGGCCAAAATACCGCCACCAAAACGCACCGTTTTTAATCAGACAAAGCTATTGCGCTATGGCCTGCATGCGACGTTCATCATTGCTATGCTGCTGCTGTTGGCCAGCAATCAGTCGCAAAGTGCGCGCTTTTTTAACACCCACAATAGAGTTGCCAAGATCAATCAATGTTCGGTCTATATAGATAGAAACGATCTGGAAACCAATGTGGCTGGCTACAAGGAGTATTTAACCGTTAACAATGTGATCTGCCATCCAGATGAGTTTGTCTACATTACCCGAACCCCGGCGAACCACAGCACTCTGGTATTATTTTGCGATACCACAGCACAAGGCGATCTGAGATGTTCTTCTCGCTTTAAAATCGATAATAAACATAGTCCTCTTGCTGACCTACGGCCAGCAGAGAGCCAATAGCGGTTTGGCGATAAAAGTGTGCTAACAACGAACGGCGGCGGCGTGGCTGCATTCATCATGCGTGACCGGTAGATTGCAAGAGACACGACAAGCGGGTTCCCTGACGAATGATTATTATTAGGGGGCTTGCAGCCCCCTTTCCCTCTCCAGCCATGTTTTACTGCCAACTTCAGCCTCAGGCCAGTGCTTTAGCCTTAAGCTGCTGGTATTCGCTTTCGGTGATCACACCATCATCCAACAGTTTTTTGGCGTCAGAAATTTGCTCGGCTGGCGATTTGCCTGCAACCTCACGGATATACTCATTGGTGGCAGACACAGATTTCTGCACCTGCGCACGATGCCGCTCGGCCATGCCTTTGCCACGGGCAATCAGGTAGACCAGGGACGTTAACAACGGGATGAACAGCAGGAACACAATCCATACCGCCTTATAAAAGCCGCTCAGTTGGTGATCGCGGAACAGATCTGAGACGACCTGGAACAGAATAAACAGATAGGCAATAAAGAAGAAGAACGAGAACGTAGTAACCAGGATATCCCAGAGGGTAAGTAGGTGATAAGTCATTAGCGCTCCTTATGGTCTGGCACCGCCAGAATAAAACGACCTTCAATCAGAGATGCGGCTTTAGCACCATAAGTATATGTCGGACTTTCATTTTTTCCATGCTGGGCGGGAAAAATACGGGAAGGGAGGGTATCTGTATGGGTAAGGCACGGGCCCCTCACCCTAACCCTCTCCCACAGGGAGAGGGAACCGATCGAGTGGGCTGAAAATGCGGCGATGTACCTTGGATGGGGCGTTCAAGTTTACTGAGATGATTTCTTTACTTCCAAAGAGTAGGGATAACAGCTCCCTCTCCCTGTGAAAGGGGCCGATCGAGTTTGTTGAGATTATCGCTTTTCTTACAAACGAGCAGGGGCTGACAGCTCCCTCTCCCTGTGGGAGAGGGTTGGGGTGAGGGTTATGCGTTACGCCAATGGCCATGCAGGATGACATCGTCGACAATTTCCTGCACGGTCAGTTTTGCCTCAATGTCGTTAAAAAAATCACTGGTCACGATCTCAGTCTTATCATTCAGCCCAGCAATCACCGTCAGTTGGCTAGCTGGGTAGACCTCATGGACGCGAGTTTGCAGTTCGTCCAGCAATGCCTCACGGGCTTTCCCAGACAGGTTGTCGAACATATTGTTATCAACTTTTATTTGAATATTCATATTGGCAACCTCTAGCTATGGATGTGGGATTATCCTATAGGCTCGATGTACAATTTTTGGCTAGCACCGGCTCATTGCGCCACACATCAATTTTTTATTCTGAAAATCGTGAAATTCATTACACATCACACTATAAAGAAACCCAATATTCATTGTATTAGCGGAAAAAAGTCAACTTATAAACTGCATTATCAATGCTATTTAAACAGTGCATTTTCCCTCCCCCGTAAATGCTGGATATTGTCGGTCGTCACCTGTAACATCTCATTAAACATTGAATAGGAATTTTCCTACAAAATTACTTCTAAATGAATGCTTCGCAAACTTTTATTGCACTCTTTGGAGCTAAAAACGGTAGGTGAAAATTTCACTCGATTTAATCCTGACTCTGGCGTTTTTTAAGCGAAAATATAGGAGTTTTCTTTGGTACAGCGTAAATTTCTCACTCTAACAGAAGTCCGCAACCTGATGAGTGCTGCCAGAAAGACACAGACTGGTGTACGAGATAGCTGCCTGATCTTACTGGCTTTCCGCCATGGATTACGTATCAGCGAGCTGCTGCGCCTGCGCTTTCGCGATCTTGAAATGGCCGAAGGACGGATAAATATACGCCGGCTTAAAAATGGATTCTCTACCGTCCATCCTCTGATGAATGACGAATGCGAGGCAATTATGGAATGGAAACAGCTCAGGGCCCAATGGAAACCAGGTGCAGACCCGGATATTATCTTTATTTCTCAGCGAGGAACCCAGTTATCGCGTGGCCAAGCCTGGCGCATTATCCGCCAGGCTGGCGAACTGGCGGGTACGGTCATCAATACGCATCCCCATATGCTACGCCATGCCTGCGGCTATGAACTGGCGGAAAGAGGTGCCGATACCCGCCTGATCCAGGACTATCTGGGGCACCGAAATATTCGCCATACCGTCCGCTATACAGCCAGTAATGCAGCACGATTCGCTGGCATATGGGAAGCGGATAAACGAAAAAACGGCTAAATCCGCCAGAACAACCTTACTTTTAGTGCATTATGCAGCAAACCAGTCTCTACCACCGCCGGAGATCGCTGATTACAGCGATCTCCAAATCTGGCAGTCACCGATATAGGTCTATTGATTAAAACAGGCATAGAGCTCTACTTCACTCTCAATGCCAAGCTTTCCCATCATGTTGCGTTTATGTGCACTCACGGTCTTGACGCTGCGGGAAATCTTCTTCGCTATCTGCGAGATACTGAAGCCCTCCTGCAATAAGCTATAAACCTTTATTTCCGAGCGGGAAAAAGGTCTGGTATCGGCGTTGAACAGACTCATCTCCTGCTCACTACGTAGAGACGGACTGATAACAATCTTGCCAGCCAGAACCCGATCGACCTGATGAACCAGCCGACGAATATCTTCAGATAAAGCAATATAGGATGCCCCTGGCAGATAACCTGAGCAATCCAACACCTGTTTTCCTGGCACATCGGTCATAATCAGTAGCGGTTTGTCCTGCCTGACCGATTGAACAAATGACAGCAACTTCGCCCCCATAGTCATATTTTCATTCAGGCCATAGAGCTCAGTGACGATCAGATCGGCATCAGAGAGATCATCATCAAATACCAAATCATAGATAGAGTGCGCCGGTACGATCTCAGCGTCGGGCAGTTTGCGCCTGAATAACTGATACAAGCCATGCCAGGTAACAATGCAGGGATGCATAATCATTATTTTTTTCATCGCGGATCACCACTCAGTCCGTTTATCTTGGTTAAATAAACCAGCCTACCCGCCAGCAGGTAGAGCTCCTCATTGGTTGTCATCTGTAACTTTCTAATGATCGATTTCTTTTGCGTGCTGATGGTACGTACATCTTTGCCGGTCACATTGGCGATGGCCGTGGCACTGCGCCCACGCAGTAAGTCCAGCGCAATTAATCTTTCCTGCTTACCCAATAAAGCCGCATTTTTGCGCGCTTTGTCAGTCTGATCGCTGCCTAGACATTGGGTGATTTGATAAAGGTTAACCGGATCGATCAATACCGTATCCACGCCGAAAGCGTGGAGAAGTTGCACCATCCAGGCCATATCATGCTGCAACCAGATCACCGAGTTGGTTTTAAGGTGATAACTGGCAATATCTGACAAAAAGGATAATAACGACAGATAGTCAGTGCCACGAGATAATGAGCTAAACAAGATCACATCAGGTTTAAATTCATAAATTTTCTTTTTGGCATCGGTCAATTTGCTGACCCGGCAAAAACTTAACTCCGTGCTGCCCGCGTCACCCAGTAACCGTTGCAACCCGATCCAATTGATCCTGGATGGCTCAACGACCAGAATTCGTTTGCGGCCTTCCGCTGTCGCATGCTCGGATTGCCGATGATTTGCCTGCTGCATTTTTCCTCCTTAATAACCGTGTTTAATGCCGTCCCCCAAGTTTGAGGTCGCGTTCAACAGCACATTCAAGGATACAAAAAGGTCACCCCCACCACGGCTTTGACATTACCCGCCACTACCTGACCGGTAGTGCGTGCATAGTTGGCGGTCAAACCTAAACTGACTGAAGAGCTGCCGACGATACCCAGCGCGACATTCCTGTTGGTGGCAATAACGCCATTGCGGTTGGCAAGCTGAATACCAATCCCCTGAGCCACCGGCGCAGAGGCGGTGTTGGCAAAAATCGTGGATGCGGCATCCGTGGTTGGCCCGGTCAGGTAATAGGCCAGGTTTTGGTTCTTGGCGCAACGTACCGTCAACGGTATCGACACGGTTCCCGGATATTCTGGCAGATTCACCGTAACGTCGCGGGAAGAGACATCACAGCCACCGGTAGGGATCACCACGTTATTGCTGGCATAGATGTTCCAAATATACGCGTGCGATTCCCCCACGTTATTCGTTTGATGCATATTTAAAACCGCAATCAAAGAACCACTGGTTATAGCCACTCCACCTGCAGTGCTGATAGGCGTGAGATAAAGCACGGCGGGCCATGGCGTCATAGTGGTGGTTCTATAGGTAACGGTCTTGGTTTCAGCGGTAGTTGGGAATGGGTAAGAGGTGCCGTCATAAACAAAACTACCGGTGAAACTTGCCAATACGCCACCATAGGCCGAGCCTCTTTGCAGAGACACGTAGTCTATTCTGTTTTCTGGATGATCATTACGACAGGATATCTGGCGGGACAGATCAACAATCAGGTTTTGGCCTACCCCAATCTGCGGAGTCAAATCAACAAACACGTTGGCAGAGCCGCCGCCGATAGGGATGGTCGCCCCGGCCGCCGTTCGGCAAGCAAATGCATGGGCATTGGATGAATAACCAATCAATAGCGCTGCTGCACCGAGATATTTCAGAAATACGCGGATTAAGTCTTTCATATGTTCTTCATCATCAGGAATAGGTGTAAGTCACGTTGATCAGGGATTGAATCGAACCCTGTGTCGCATTGCCGCCAGGCGTGATGGCCCTCACCTGCAAAACCAGGCTGGCGGCCAGCGATGCGTCATTCACCGCCACGACTTTGGTACTGCCATTGGGCAGATTCCCCCCGCTGCTATCGGCCAGTTGCAACGCAATATTGCGGGCCGCGCCCTGATTGGCGTAATAGTTCCGGGTGCTATCGGCCATGCCGGAAAAGGTCGCGGTTACCTTTGAGGTCCCCACCGGGCAGTTGGTGAGGTTCAATGTCACCGAGTGCCATGGCGAAGTCGCACCTGCCGCCAGCAGGTTGAAAGTGTACAAATCACCCAGCTCTACCGTAGTGGACACGGTGGATACCGTGCAGGGTTTTGCCACCACCTTGCCATTGATGGTGATGTTGACATCTGCCGCATGCGCCAGGGGGAGTACCATCATCAGTAACCACCCCGCGATCGGAACCAGCTTGCTCATGTTCATAGCCCTTTTCTCCGGTTACTGAAATTCCAGGGTGAAGTTTGCCGTCGCTCTGACCTGCCCGGCAGTCACCGGGGCACGGGTCGCCATCAGACGCGCATAGAAATACAGCGTATTGGATTGACCAGCGGTGATGTTTGACCAGTGCAGCCCGCTCGAGACCTCATTGAGAGCAATAGCGTTGCCGTTGTTATCGAGGATCTGTATACCCATGCCAGCTGCCGCACCAGCCCCGCCGTCGATTTTCAGCAAAGTCAGGTTGTCGCTGTCTGCCCCGCCGGTGAACCCCGTTTTCACTGCGATCGCCGAACCACCGCATTTATCGAGCACGATGCTGAACGGCACCATCGGCGTCGTCGCCCCAACCCGATGTAACTGCTTGGCCGCATTACTCATCAGATCCACCACAAAACTTTGCGAACCCGGTGCGATGGAGCAGGCATTGTCTTTAACATAGCCGTTAATGGCGATGGTACTGTCCGCGGCCTGCGTTACCCTGGCGCTAAACAGCGCCAGCAGACACAGACTATAAAGTTGTATTCTCATTGCTCGCCTCTCCCGCCCGGCGTCATCGGCATGCTGCCGTTAGATAGCTAAGTGCCCGCTGCTGACTTTCCGGCGGCAGTTGGTAACTCGCCACACACTGCTCGCCTGCACCCTCGCCCCATTTGGCTTTCACCTCGCCACTTGGCGGCAGCCCGGTCAGATATACCTGCCCACCATCGGCAACAATGCTGCCAGAGCGGCCATTATCGAAGGACACCACCGACCCGAATGGCAACGGTTGTCCGTTATAGGTCAGCGTCATCAGGACCTTCAGCCCGATATGGGTTTTAAAATCGGCCAGCACCACCGCGCCGTGATTCGGCACCACGCTGACTACTGCGTCATCCAACTCGACGTTGTTTGCCAGCGTATTGGGGTTCAGTGCCACACGGTTTTCCCGGTAATCCATGGCAAACGGCAGTACGGCATACCCCCGCCAGTCGGTACGTATCCCGCTCTGGTTTTCCACCGACACGTTACCCGCCCCTGGCGCTTTGACCAGGATCAGGGTATCGTTCAGCGGTTGGCTCAGGGTGATGCCATTTTCATGAGCCAGCACACCGCCGCTCAGTCCGTAATACAGTTGGCTGGTACCGCTGCTGCGGCTGTAACCCACGTTGGCGTTGCCAGAAGCTCCTCGATAGTTCAGCGATGTGTTACCCATCCCGCCTGAAGTGCCCGTTCCGCCTCCGGCGTAACCGGCCTGCACGTTGTAACTCAAGTTGTTATCCTCCAGTAACGTGCCATACACCCCAGCCTGATTGGTCATCCTGCCGCTCAGATCGTCAGACATGCTGTAGCTGACGCTGGAGCGGTTGAAAGCGGACTGGCTGTCGGAACGCAGCCAATGGCTGAACGGGATGCTGATGTTGAAGGCCAGCATATTGTCACGTCCGTCCTGCCAGGCATTCTTGGTCAGGCTGTAGCTGAGGGTGTAAGTGATATCCTCCAGCGTGCCACTGTAACCAGCCTGCAGTTGTTCATCCGCCTTACCTACCCCCCAATAAGTCTGGTGGCTACCGGTCAGATAAAAGGTGCCATTGTCCCCAACCTGCTGAGTCACCGTCATTTGCAACCGCCCACGCTTGTTGTGGGCCAGATTGTAGTAATCGGTGAGTTTCGGAATGAGCTCGACAATACCTTCATCGGTTGCCGCCTTGTAGCCACTCATCTGGCGCCAGGTCGTGTCACCCAGCGCGTAATAGCCGCTGGTGGAATAGCGGTAACCGAGCAGTTGCAGGTTGGTTCCCCACTCGTTTAATGCCTTGTTATAAAGGAAACGCAGCGACTGCCCCTGATGGGTGCTGTCATCCGGCAAGGTGGCGCGGGCCTGGGTGATGTCAAACGACACCGCGCCGAAAATGCCCAGGTTTTTAGCCACCCCAAGGTTGAACGCACGATAGCGATCGGCAAGCTGAGTACCGCCAGACAGTGTCCAGCCGTCGGCCAACCCCCACATCAGGGTGCCCTGGCCAAAGGTGGGCTTTTCTTGCTGATCGTTGCCGCTGCGATACTGCCCCACCATCACCGTATATCTCACCTGCCCTTGGCGCAGCAGCCCAGGAACCGACGTATAGGGCACGGTAAAGACCTGGGCCGTGCCGTCGGCTTCCTGAATGCTGACCTGCAAATCACCACCGTTGCCAGATCCAGACAGATCGTCGATGGTAAATGGACCTGGAGGCACCGTGGTTTGGTACACCTCGAACCCATTCTGCTTGACCGTGACCCTGGCGGTGCCGCGGGCAATTCCACGGATCACGGGAGCAAACCCCCGCAGGCTGTCTGGCAACATGTTGTCATCCGTCGCCACCTGTACGCCGCGGAAGTTCACGCCGTCGAAAACGTCCCCTGAGGTATAGCCGTCACCCAACGTCAGGCGACTGCGCAGCAGCGCAATGTCCCGCTGCAAATAGGTATTGACGTGCTGCCAGCGGTTTTGATTAGCGCTCGAACCACCGCCGCTGGTGTAGCTCCAGGTAGTATTATCCCGCAGCCGCCAGGCCCCCAGATTCACGCCGCTTTGTAAGTTAAGGAAGGCGTAATTGCTGTTGCTCGACTGGCTGTTACGGACATTACTGCCGGTGAAGCTGTAATTGAGCAGCCCGGCAGTGATGCCGTTTTGCCACTGGTCAGGCGGGATATAACCACGGGCAGAGTTGCCCATGTAAGCCTGAGGAACACTGATAGACAGGCGCTGCCGCCCAACGTCAAAATCAGTGGAGGCTTCCTTGATCAGCGAGGTTAATGGTACGCAGGCTTCCGATGCCAAGATGGCCATTCCCGGGACCGCCCGGGTATTGACACCCATGGTGGCCAGTTGGCTACGAGTCAGACATGGCACCAAGGCCTTGTTATCGGCATCGGCCCGGAAAGAGACATCCCGGGTCGACATAAACCCGTCATTCATATAAATGTCGACGCGATAGATACCCGCAGGTGCCTCAAGTCCCTTTTCGAACCCAGACAGATCGGCCACCTTCGCCGGATCGTCAGCCAGAAAACGAGGGTTGAAGTAATTTTCCGCTCGAGCCGATGCATCGCCACATAGCGCCCACAGCATCACGGCCAAAGGCGTTAAAGTCAGCTTTAAGATGGGGGCACCCTGGTGGTTATCGTTTATCACTCTGCGACTTTCCGTGCCGTTTTTCAGGTATAGCATGATCCCTCCGGTTCGATACAGGTCGCCCGGCTGCCTGATTTATCTGGTTATAACTTGATGAAGTGGATAGCGGCTCTATGCCTTACTGCATCACACCCTTGAATACCGGCGTTTGGGCACCGTAATCGTTGATCGTCCGATAGGAAATCGTGCTGCCTGCATCAGCGGGGAGCGGCACATTGGCCGACCCCATAGGCGACACCATGGTGTTTGCCAACTGCCGAGTACCAGCGTTCAACTCGCTCAACGTGATGAAATAGGGGGTAGGATTGACGATCGTCAGCTCTTTGCCGCTACGTTTAAAGCGCAGTTGCTCCGGTGCCTTGTCTGGCG
Organism: Serratia sp. 2723; assembly: GCF_050434425.1. NCBI lineage: Bacteria > Pseudomonadati > Pseudomonadota > Gammaproteobacteria > Enterobacterales > Yersiniaceae > Serratia > Serratia sp. 2723. The sequence goes on along the minus strand of NZ_JBNDIN010000016.1, from coordinate 41,553 downwards.
CAATACTGAGCCCATTGGGGCGATAAAACAGTTTGATACGGCTGGTTATAGCCAATTGCAGGGTGTTCTCATCCTGGCGTGATTTGTCCAGAGAGGGGATCGCTTTGACGTTAACCCAGAACAGGCTCTCCCGATCCTTCGGCAAGCTTTGATTTGTCGCATCAATAATGCGCAGCGTGTTCTCTTTTTTTCCCTGCATCAAATACAAGGGTGGCGTAATAATCAGCCGACCCTCTTTTTGACCATCGGCGCTTTCTACCCAGGATTGGATCAGATAGGTACTTTTCTCATCGTTATTGCTGACTCCCAGAGTCACCTGCTTTTGATCGGCAGGATAGATCACCCGGGTCGCACCCAGACCTACTCCGGCATTTGCCACGCCCACATGCCCCGCCGCCAACAGCAGCAGCACGGACATTACTTTTCCAACCATCGAAATTGTTCTCACATTTACCTCGTCCATCAGGATCTGACTTCCATAACACTGCGCGGCCAGGCATTCGCAGCGCTATTGCTTTTCATCTTGCGGCCAAAGCCTACTGATAAGTCAGTGCGAACCATGCCTGAGCGTTAGCCAAACCATTGTTCACCGGCTGTCCGGTGGCGCGGTATTTCGCTACGAAATGCAGGATCACCGGCCCCTCTTGCAACGGCACCCAGTACCGCGGCGCAGTATTGAGTGGAATAAATCGGCCTCTGTCGTCAAACAATGCTACGGCGACGCCAGAGGCGACACCCGGCCCGTCACCAACAGAAAGCACCTGCGGATTATTGCGGTCTGCCATACCATGGAACATCACTCCCACGTTACGGCTGACCGCGGTAGTACAGTTCTGCAGATGTAAATCAAAGGGGACTGGATCGGCCTCATCGCCAGGCATACGAAACCGGTCGGTGGTGATATTCCCCATCGATACCGTCAAGTTGCGATCTCCGGTTTCCACCGAACAGGTTTCAGCGATCACTTCCCCCTGAAAGCGCATCAGGCCACCGAGAGGTTGTTCCTCCCAACGATCGTCAGCAACGGCCTTCCCCGCCAACAGCAGGGTTAGCAGGAGTCCCGCTCCCATTCTCCACATCGCACGCTCCTTGCCTCCGGTAGCTGAAAATCAGGCCTCCCTGGCCTGCAATAATCATCCTTGATAAGCTAATTCAGCTTACTGATACTGCACCTTGAAGGTCGCATCAGCGTTGGCAATACCGGCAGTGGCTACGCCGGTCGCAATATAACGAGCCTGGAATGGAACAATAACGGTGCCATCAGAGAGCGTAGTAGCCGCACTGAAGGTCGCGCCATCAACCGCTAACGCAGTACCGGTGCGATCCAGGATCTGAACGCCGACGTTGGTTGCGTTACCTGCCGCAGAGCCTTGCAGGGCCAGCGCGGTAGGATAGGTAGCGTTAACCGCTGTGCCGCTGAAAGCGACAGCTGCCTGGGTAGCAACGGTAGAATCACAATCATTCAGTTGGATGTTGAACCCGGTAGCGGAGCTAACATCACCAGCGGTAGCCAGTGAAGTCGTTTTAACCTGCCCCAATTGCACTGTCTGGCCAATAGAACCGGCATCCACGGCACAAGCCGCATTAACAACTTCCCCTTTAAAGTGGATAGGGCCACCGTTGACGGTAGTAACCGTTGCCGCATTAGCGACGCCAGCCAGAGAAAGAACTGCGGCAATACCAACAACCAGTGATTTGATTTTCATACTATTTTCCTTTGAACACATTATGTTTCATAACCATGAAAAAGTGTGGAGGTCGATTCCCCTGACGGGCAACCGCACAGACTTCATTTCTACTCACGGCCGGACCTCCCTATTCCGTTCAGTTTTCGCCAGCAACATGAGACATTTGGGGCTATTTTGTCGCACCCTATAAAAAAACGGTAAATACATTAATATTGAATTAATCATCTATATTTATTTTTGAAATTGAAAAATAAGAAATTAAATGCTTTGTCATTGTCAGGGAAATGTGAATTTAGGTGATCTTGGGTTTTGCAACAGCGGGTTGGCGTAATGGCCAAAATTTAGGGGATGGAGACAGAGATTTGCGGAGGTAAAAATATAACCTTACTTTTCATAAAGATAACGACAAAATAAGGAATTTTCTAACACAAGGCATTGCAAAATCTTACCTTTCGTTTAAGAATTAGGAACAGTTTAGCCCCAATTGTTTCATCTTTCGCCTGATTGTTTACCAATAAATCCTTTATAACCAATCCATTACGATCCCACATTCCGACAAAGCGTGCCGCGTTGCTGGCGGTATAACGTACAGTATGCCTGATGTTACGATGCCCCAGATAATCCTGGATCAAGCGGGTATCGGTGCCCCTTTCCGCCAGTTCATAGCCGCAGGCATGGCGCAGCATATGGGGATGCGTATGGGTAGCGGTGCCCGCCAGTTCCCCAGCCTGACGGATAATGCGCCAGGCCTGACCGCGCGATAGCTGCGTGCCACGCTGGGAGATAAAAACAATCTGTGGATCCACGGCAGGCTTCCACTGTGCCCTGACCTGGTTCCACTCCATAATCGCCTTGCATTCATCACTCATCAGAGGATGAACGGTAGAGAATCCATTCTTAAGCCGGCGTATATTTATCCGCCCTTCAATCATTTCCAGGTCATGATAACGCAAGTTCAACAACTCGCTGATACGAAACCCGTGGCGGAAGGCAAGCAGGATCAGGCAACTGTCCCGTACCCCGGTCTGTTTATTCCGGGCAGCACTCATCAGGTTGTTAACTTCGGTGAGAGTGAGAAATTTACGTTGTGCCACAAAAAGCTCCTATTGCAATTATGCTGGATATTACTCGCTCAAGAATTAATAAAATCTGTCGCAGACAGATTGCTTAAAGCATAGCCTATTGTGATGAATGATTACCAAATAAAAATAGATTTACTCACCCAGGCTGAAAAAACTAAAAACACAACAAGACTATAGAAATGTAATGGATTATTTTCCACACACCAAAAAAATAAGATTTATCCCACCAAGAGCGCATTTTGTAAGCAAAGCCAGAGCTGGCCTACCACTGCCAGCCAAAGCGAGGTTTTCTCCTACTCACCCAGCTAGACAAAAATGAACTAAATAGAATTTTAAATTTTGTAATGAGATGAAAATACCGCCGCTCTATTTCGCTAATCAATTGTTCATCATGTTATTTTTATCCGGCCAGAATGTCACAGTAGCCCTGGAGCTAATACATTCGCTAATTACATTTACCCGGCTTATTGATTGGGAAGTTCAGAAAAGGGAAGGCAGACAGGCAGTAATAAAACCCGTTCGCTAGACGATCGTGGAACAGGCAGGAAAGGCTGAAGGCGTCAGCCCGCCAAAAGCGGGTTGATCTTTTTCATCGTGGGGCAGCGTTAAAGGATATCCATATTGATAATTGCCGAGCCATGAAATACTCCCCCCGCCAGTTCACCGTTAACCTTCAACACCGAGGAGATGGGTACAGCGACCGATAGGTTGGCAGTCATCCTTTCAAGGCTACCGACATTGGCTGGCTGGTCACGCACAAACAGATCTGCCGTCAGTGAACCATCCGTACGCAGCCTGATTCCGGTCGCGGTGGATAAGCCGCTCACCGTCACTTTGATCGTCACGTCTGCGTCACACCTCACTAACAGATTTTCGGTTTTTTTCAGTCCGGGAGCTGCATCGGCCTCAATATCACCATAGGCGATCTCAACCGGGCCACCTATCGCAGAACATTTTGGTATCACTGGCACGCTGGGTACTATCCCGGTCCCGCCAGGCCCACAGTTCTGGCGTGTCAGTGCAGTGTTACCGCCTCTGTCTGCCTCATACTTCCAGATGCAAAGCCCTTTATCGGCGGGCAAAGTCAGTAGTCTTCCGCTAAAGGAGTTCAAAGCCGCCGCATACTGGGTATCGGTCACTTGGGCACCGGTAACAATAGTGGTACCACTGCCCACTGGGGGAGAGCCCTGAGTATAGGAAGCAAAGAACAGGCGGCATTCTTTAAGGCGGGGCACCGAGCACATACCATGATTAAACGTTGCCTGCTTATAGCTCGCCTTTTCAATTAATATCTGTCCATTCTGGTTGCTCCAGACAACATCCTCATTCTCCCCCAAGGCAAAGGCGGGGTGGGACAGGAAAAGCAATAGCAGGCCGATAATCACGGCGTTTTTTTTAAGCAATTCAATCTCCATCAACTCCATCTTTGTTCCTTATTACTCTGCGCTGTTGCTGATTAGCCCCTTCACAAAGGCCAAGCGGCGTCAGCGCTTAGTCATAGGTCGATGCAAAGATCATGTTGGTACTGAAAGTGCCACGGTTAATGGTTCTTTCGGTAATCGCTTCCAGCTCACCTTGCACATAGGCCATCATGCGCAGATAGGCATCCCCTGCCGCTAACGGGTGGCGATAGGCTGGCATCCTCAGGGTAGAACGTTAAAGGATATCCATATTAATCACTGCCGAGCCATGAAATGCCCCCCCCGCCAGATTGCCGTTAACCTTCAGTACCGAAGAGATGGGTACGGCCATCGTTTGGTTGGCAGCGATCTTTTCAAGGGTGCCGACATTGGCTGGCTGGTCACGCACAAACAAATCCGCCGCCAGCGAGCCATCCGCACGTAGCCGGATACCGGTAGAAGTCGTGTAGCCACTCACCGTCACCTTGACCGTGGCGCTGGAATTGCATTTAATGTACAAGTCCGAGCTTTTTTTCAATCCTGGCACGCTATCGGCCTGAATATCCCCATAGCTGATGTCTACCGAAGTGCCAGTCAGTGAACAGGCGGGGCCTGGTGGTGGCTGAGGTTTCCAGGCGTCACCGGTTCCATTGCTAAACTCGAGAGAAACGTTCAGAGACGGACCATCAGGAGGACGTTTGCCATTTTCTCTACCCAGTCCGAAGAAATACTGATCATCGCCTTGCAAGGTATACGTGATAGGGAGTAGCGTTGCCAAAAGGTCACCACAGTAGCCACTTGCCACCCCCTTACCTGACGCAATCCAGCGTTGGTACATCCCCGTAGAAGTACCCAATATAGCGTAAAAGTTAATTGTAGTGCCGGCTTTACACGTGGTGTAGCTACCGAGCCCATCAGGCTGGGCACTAATGGTCAATTGCTTTGGCCCCGACCAGCTTACGTCTATCCCTTGGGCGTAACCGACTACGGGCATCAGCAGGCCGATAATCACGGTGGTTTTTTTAAGCAGTGCTGTCCCTATTAACTTCATCTCTGTTCCTTATTGCTCCACGCTGTTGCTGATTAGCCCCTTCACCGAGGCCAAACGGCGTCAGCCCTTAGTCATAGGTCAATGCAAAGGTCATGCTGGCACTGAAAGGGCCGCGGTTAATGGTTTTGTTGGTAATCGCATCTGGCTCGCCTTGCACATAGGCCATCATGCGCAGATAGTTGTCCCCTGCCGCTAACGGGTAACGATGAGCGCCTAACTTGTTCAATGGCAAAGGAGAGCCATTTTCTAACTCAATACCAATACCGATGCCCGATGCCTGGCTGGAGGCATCCAGCGCCAGTAATCCCGTCAATGCGGGATTTTCCACTCCGGTAAACATGACCTGCACCGAGCTGCCCAACGTCAGGTCGCAGTTGCTCAAGTGCAGTTTGAACTCCTTACTGGTGGTTTTTTCGTTGTAATACAACTGCTTGTCGATAACCGTGCCAAAGTCCAGTTGAACAGTTTCCTCACCCGGGGGGATAATGCAAGGTTCCGCCACCAGCGTGCCGTGTAAGCGCATGTTTGCCGCCTGAACGCCCTGGCTCAGAGCAAGCAGAGCGACGGTGGCGCATAGATATCTCAGTATTTGCCGCATATCAGCTCCTTATTGGTAATCCGCAAGCAGCGTCGCCGTGACTTCAAACGTGTCTTCTGTCAGCTCGGTGCCCGGTTTTTTAACCGGTACAGCTTCTAGCAACGGTGGATTGAGCGGGTCAACAGCGATAGGCGTACCGAGCTCAAACGGCTGGCCGTTCTGGTACAGCTTGATGCCCAGATTGGCAATGTTGGTCTGCAGCGTTGCTGTCTCAAAGGCAGCGACCGGGCCGTTCAGCGTCAGCACCATGCTCCAGGCAGGCCCCGCCGTACAGTCCAGCACGTAATCAACTTTCCGGCGGTGCTTCACCCCATCAACGCTATTGACGCCGATCCTGTCAAAAGGCACATCGATGTCTTTGTCGTTGTTCACCAGACAAGGGGGCGGCTCAATCAACGTACCGCTAAAGCTCATATTTTCTGCCGCTTGCGACGGGCTTATGGCCAGCAGAGCAAACGATAGCAATAGTGACATCCCTGCAACCGATCTCATTCCTTTCTCCCGTTTCACTGGTAGTCGACCACCATCGTGGCTGCCGACGTAAAGTAGCCAGCGGTGAGGGTGGTCCCTGGACGCTTCACTAAAGTGGCAAACAGCTTTGGCTGATCCGGCAACGTGAAATTTAGCCAGCTATTCACTGGCATTGCCTGGTTGTCACTCGATAAGGCAATCCCCAGATCGCCTTTCGAGGTTTGCAGAGCGCCGGCAAAACCGGCGTCCATGCCCTGGATCTGCATTTTTAACGCGTTGGTATTGCCTGCCGAGCATTCCAACGTGTAAGGCACCGGTTGGCGGTAGTTGATACCATCAACCCGGGTCGTCATCACCTCATTGGTAAAATCTACCGTGATGGTTTGATCCCCGTTAATCACGCAGGGCGGCGGCAGTAAAATATTGCCCGTGATAGTCAGGTTGGTCGTCTCAGCAACGGCTGATGACATGCCCAAAACCAGTATCAAGCCTACAAATCCCGTCGACGTTTTCCACGGCATAGTTCACCTCCGTTGCGCGTAGGCTATGAGTTACGTTTGCCAGGTTCTGCCTGACAGGTATCGCCAGCACAGCGGAAAATAAGTTCTGGGCGACCGCCGAAGTCATTCACGTAGGTCAGCACCGGCGCGCTGCCTAAAGCACTGGCGCTGGCACTTAGCGGTGCATTGGATTTAGGGGGGACCATCACCGGAACAAACCCTTTGGCACCCTGGCCACCTTTAGTGGTGCTAGCCTCAATAATGGTGATGTAATACGGCGTCGGGTTGTTCACCACATAGCGATCGCCCTGACGTGTCAGCGTCATTTGTTCCTGCCATGGCGTACTCATCTGCTCCTTGGTCGGTTCAATCGCCTGTGGGCGATAGAACAGTTTAATGCGGGTTTGCAGCGCAATTTGCAGCGTGTTCGGCTTGTCACTGCGCGGTGGGATTTCACGCAGGTTGAAATAAAACAGCGATTCACGATCCTGCGGTAATTGTTGTAAAGCGGGCAACCCCTGAACTTTCACCTGGCTTTTAGCCGCGGGCTCAATACGCTGAACCGGAGGCAGAACGATCAGCGGGCTGGTGATCTTATTACCCTGCTCATCCTCAATCCACCCCTGGGCCAGATAAGGCAGGTGCTTGTTTTCATTGCTGACGCTCATGCTGACAGACTTGCTGGAAGCGTTATAAATCACCCGGGTACGATCCAGGGCAATCGCCGCATTGGCCTGTGAGGTAAAGATGGCCAGCAGCAATGCGCCAGCGGTTAATAAATGTGTTGTCGTTAATTTCATCAGTCTTTTTCCGTTCAACTTCTGTTTTCCGTTACCGGGTTATCCCCAGCGGCGATTGGCCGGCAAGGCAGCAGTAAATTCTGTGTTCCGTTCTGTGGGATATGCATTGGCAGCGTTATTTCGCACTGGGTGATGCCATTCCAATTGGTGGTCATCCTGGCTCCAGGCTGAATACCGCTCAGGTATACGCTGCCGTCATCGTTGACAATACCAACGTCCCGTTTCTTGCTATTTTGTACCGTGGCACCGAAAGGCGGTGATGACCCATCAACCAGACGAATCACCGCCATCGCTTTTTCACCGGCAACCACTTCAAACCGGCGCAAACCAATCGCCCCTTCGGTCAATGTCGCCTGCTGCACCGAACTGATCGCTTCGGTCTTGTCGTCCAGCGCGTTCAGATCGATGCTGACCTGGCTGCGGTAGTAGCTGTTGAGATCGGACACCACTGCTTTACCAAAGCGGTTGGATAAGGTGGTGGCACCATAGCCACGCACGGGAACGCCTGCGACCCCGTCGGTATCCAATAAAATGCGCGTTCCGCCAGGCATGCCAATCCTATGCATGGCCACACCCTCCCCTGTCGCCGTCACCCCACCTTGCAGCATCAGGCCCAGAGAACTGGAGCGCCCAGATTGATAACCCGCGTTGGCACTCACCTGCGCGTCGTTGCCCAAGTGGGTGTAGTAACCGCTGGCAACCGCGCCTTGGCGAGCACTGCCTGCACTGATCTGATAGGAGTCGGCGTCATTCACACGGCCGAAATAGCCCACCTGGTGGGTATTATCATTGCGATCCCATGACCCGCTGTAAGTGAGGGAACTGGAGTAACCCCAGGGAATGGTGAGCGCCAGATACACGCCGTCGTCGTTGGTGCCGTTAAATTTGTTACGATAGGCCGTCAACGAGAGGTTAAGATCCTTGAACTTGCCCAGATCGAAGTATCTCGCCAGCGACAGGTTATAATGATCGTTGGCACTGTCATTCCAATAGGTCTGGTGGCTGTAATTGAGAAAAGTGCTCAGGCCCAGATCGACAAATTGCTTATTGAACGTAACGGTATACATCTCCTTGCTGCTCTGGGTGCGGGTACCGCTAGTCCGAGCGTCCAAAAATTCGCTCATGTTCATGAAGTTGCGTTCAGAGAAGCGGTAGCCGGCAAAAGTCACCTGGCTGTCATAATCGTCAAACCGTTTGGAATAACTGAGGCGGTAAGAATTACCAAACAGCGATCCCTCCTGCGGCAAATTAGCACGGGACTGCGTGACATCGAACGACAGTGCACCCAGCATCATCAGATCGCGGCCAACCCCCAGCGCCAACGCGTTATAGTCGTCGCTCCCCACGCCACCACCGTACAGTGACCAGCCGTTACTGACCCCCCAGGAGAATTCGCCGGTGGAGAACAGTTGCCCGGTGACGTTGTGCTTCAAATCGGTCGGACGCCCTGCCGCGAGCTTATAGCGCAACGAACCTGGACGGGTCAGATAAGGGATGCTGGCGGTGTTCACAGAGAACTCCTGCACGCTGCCATCCTGCTCCTCAACGCGAACCTGCAGTTGGCCGGAAACCGCGTCATTCAAATCCTGAATACGGTACGGGCCTGGAGCGACCTGAGTTTCATACAACACGCGGCCCTGTTGGCTAATGGTCACCTTGGCATTGCTTTTGGCGACGCCAGTCACTTCCGGGGCATAGCCGCGTAAGTTAGGTGGCAGCATGTTGTCATCGGTATTCAGCGTAACGCCGGTGAAACGGAAACTGTCGAAAATATCGGAATCGAGAAAATTCTCCCCCAAAGTCAGGCGGGCAAGTAGCTTGGGTAAGGCGCGATAAGCGTAATACCGGCTCCAATCCAGGCTATTTTCGCTGTTGCTGCCAGACTGATTCTTCATCTGCAACTGCCAATCGGCGCGCAGACGCCAAGGGCCAAAGTTGGCCCCGGTGGTCCCATTACCACTCAGGCTATAGGCCTGACCCTGGTGCTTCTGGCGCGTGGTCAGGAAATTCAGGTTATAGTCAAACAACGCACCAGCAATGCCGTTATCCCAACGGGAAGGCGGATCCCAATCCTCGGAGCTGTATTCAAGATAGGCTTGTGGCACGGTAAGTTGCAGGGACGAAGTCGCCAAATCGCCCTGTACCGTCAATCCTGGGATGCTTTGCAGATCGAGACATTGCCGATCGTCTTCCCAGACAATATCCTTGAGCACGCTGTCTCTCAGGCCAAACAGCTCGATCAGTTCAGGCGTCAGGCAAGGTACACTGCTTTTAGGGTCTGCTTTAGATGGCGCGAAGGTGATTGAATGCTCCGCTATTTGCTGCCGGTTGAGAAACACCGCCATAGTGTAAGCCCCTGGCATGATATAACCGCCACGGGAGAAATGACTGAGATCGAGATTTTCCCGATCTTTAATATCCAATACATCGGTATTGAACTGGATATCATCTGCGGCATGAGTAAGATAAACCGGGCTTCCCAGCGATAAAGCAATACAGACCCACAATCCGCGCAGCCGGAAAGTAGAGTTCGCAACAGGTTTGGCCATCGATAAAATTCCGTTTATCAGTAATAATCCATCTTGAAACGCACGGTGGAACGATACTCACCGGCTCGCAGTATCTGGTGATTCGGCAACAGATTTATGGTGTATTGCAGCAGCTTATCTCCTGAGCTTAACTCTGCCAGGGGCATAGCGACGCCAGGTATTACGATGTTGCCTGATTGGTCTTTGATCTGTAGCCCAATGCCTTGGGCCTCGCCTTCAATACCCAGTAAAGCGCCATCCTTCAAACCATCAAAGGTAACGCGGAATGCCTGCCAATCGGGCATGGAGGGATCGAAGCGTGGCAGGGTGCAGTTAATTAAACGGATGACAAAAGGTCTAGCGATACCCTGCCCATCCTGAGCAATCTGTGACGCAGGAACGGTGATCATCTCAATAATTTGCTGACGGCTGTTCATCTCAATGGCGCAGGCAGTTTCAATAATGCTGCCCTCCATGACGACACGGCCCCGTCCCATAAACGTATCCGCTGTTGCGGTTACGCAAAACAGAGCGCTGAGCAGGCAGCTCGCCACGATATATTCCATTTTGTTCACGCCGTTAATTCCCTTCGACACCATGACATTAAGAATAAACATGCGGGTTTCCCCGCATGTGTGACCGCTTGACCGGTTAAAACTTACTGATAAGCCAGGGTAAAGGTAGTGGTGGTGCTGAAGTCACCTGGGACGATTTCTGCAGGAGTTTTACCGTCTACACCCATGTCGCCCTGCAGGTAAGCAGAGAAGTTCAGGATGTTGGTTTGATCCTGGATGAGCTGTGGAGCAGTTGGTTGACCCGCTTTGATCAGCGTGCCGCTACCGTCGGTGATAGCCAGGCTAGCGCCTTTAGCAGTACCGGTGATACCAAACAGCTCAGCGTTACCCGCAGAACCTGGACCAGTGAAGGTAGCTGTTACCTTGGTAAGGGCAGTTGCATCACAGTTTTCCAGGTGGATGTAGAAGTTTTCAGGGATAGATGTATTACCCCCTTCCAGTGTAGATTTAGAGATCTCACCCATTGGGATACGCTGGTTGTCATCGCCTGGGGCGATAGAGCAAGGTGCATCAATGATGGAACCGTAGAATTCGATTGTGCCATGGCCCGCGTCCGTCGATACCGCATTGGCAGCAGAAACAAAACCCAAAGCGATTGCGGCAACCATGAATTTGTTCAGTTTCATATTTCTATTCCTTTATTAAATAAATTGATATAAACAACTAATAACCATCCATGTCAAACATGGTCTGGGCACTGCAAAACATGAAGCGCTCGCCCATTATCCAATGGGGACGAGCTTCATTTTTATACTTCGGTCACTCAAGGTAAGTTATAACGGTCAGCCTTCTACACTGGTGCCGTAATAGACCCGCAAGGTCTTATATAAACCTATCTTATTGGTGCAACCAATTTTCTTCATAACGGACACGCGATGACTGCTGACCGTTTTAATATTAATCCCTAAAATCGCACCGATCATTTTTGGCGTATAACCGCGAAAAAGATAATAACAAATCCGTTTTTCTCTGTTGCTTAACGCAGCCAGTGTCCCTTTCGGGATAAACCTGTCGCGCTTTGCCCATGTCGTATTCGGCGAATCGGCAATCTGTGCCAATAGTGCATTAGAGCACTCATTGGTCGCGATAAAAACAACCCGATCTCTGTAGCGTTGCTCAATGCTTAGCGACAATATATTCAATAACGCAGTACTGGCGATCACCACCATCAACGTTCGGCTTTTCTTTTCACGCATCATCTCACTAATCAGTAATGCACTGCGAGCCGAACCATCCGATATCGTATGCTCGAAGGCAATATGACCGTGTTGCTGCTGTAAGTTAAGCAAGCTACATCTGATACCCTGTAAAAAGTAGCTATTGTTGCTGGAGATATGGAACGAGATTTCACTAATATCATCAGTATGATAATCAAAATCATATCCGCTCACACTGTGCCCGTCATCCATAACACGACTAAACTTATCGCCAAATCCATATCGGCTATCGTACATCTGCTTCCCGCCACTATCGCTGAAAAGTTGGATGCATGTTAGCGACAGACTCCCCAATACCATAATCAATTTATATCAATCCATGAAATTTCATTTAAGTCATATAAAAAAATCAATAAAATCATTGGATTGCAAAAAATTTAGCTTAAGATCAATAAACCTTAAGAAGATACCTAGAGCGGTATATTTGAACATTAATCGACATTAATCAATTTACTAATCAGAAAATTCTTGGTAAGTTTTATAGCACAGGATTAGGAACAGGCTGGATCCTAGCGGTTAAACGGTGGCGCTTTAACAACCAACAAGAAAAATCTTATTTAATAAATTGAATGCCAACCGTTAATATTTGTTTTAATAACGCTCGTGATTTTTAACAAGGAAGTAAAAGGAATGTCTAGTAACTGTAACGGTTATTATTATCTCATCGGTGACAGCGTTGAGTTTTGGCCAGAGGAAAACTTGCTTTACTCTCGAGTCAACGGTGAGAAAATCACGCTATTTATCGCAGCCTCACGCTGCTTTCAACTGTTATTAAGCCAACAAGGTGAACTGGTTCCGCAGCGGGATCTGTTTGAAGCCGGATGGCAAAAAAATGGTTTAGAGGTATCTAACAATACCTTTTACCAAAACATCCTTATGTTACGTAAAGGGTTAAAGCTTGCTGGATATGAACAAGCAGTGATAAAAACAGTACCCCGCCAGGGTCTTACCGTTCCTTCAATGGTTCCGGTAGAAAAAATAACACCGCATATGATGAGTACAGACTCAACCGAAGAAATCCCTGTTGAGGAAGAAAACCAACTGCCAATAGCTGGCGAAGTGGATAAAAAAGTATCCTCTCGATCTCGCCATGTATGGGCAATGTTGCTTAGCCTCTCTTTTTGTATCGGTATTGCCCTGTTTGTTGCATGGCATAACTCAGAGGAAAAGAATTTCTTCTCTAATTTTAACTTCGTAGGGAATATAGAGCAGTGTTCGGTCTATCTCCACGAGAGCCAGACATCGTTGCAGTCCTACATGCAATTTATTGCGCAGCACAACTTCACCTGCGAAAAGCAGGAAGTTGTCTATTTTACCGCCAACCCACTGGTTCCACGCGCCTCAGTCATTCGCTGCGAGTGGCCATTTTCTTCAGGTGTTAAGAATATCTGTATTTCTGAATATTATCTGGAGTGGCAGCATAATGAATAAGCCCCGACTGTTCGGCGTATTTACACTACTCTCTTTGCTGTTCCTGCTGCTCGCGCTGGGGGCATGCCACTTCTATAGCCAATATCAGCAAACACATTATAGCTGCGAAGCCATGCTACTGGTTCACAAAGATGATGTAGAACTGGCCCTCGCGGTCAACTTTATCTTCCAAGGTAATAAAGGTATTGCCACTCTGAAGGGAACCCTTAAGCAGGGCAACAAGACCACAAGCATCAGCAGGAAGAATTATTTTAATTTCAATAACATAAAACACATTTATCACCTAAAATCAATCTCGGCGGTGACCACACCGGCTGACAACAGTAACACCGAAGATATCGCCCGTTACCTCCCGCTCTTTTACCTGCAGCAGGGGCTGAAATTCGACTTCTCCGCTTACCCGGCATCTAAAGAAGGGTATGTTTTTTCTACCGGTCAGGTGCCATCATTTTACTGTGCGCGTAGCTGAAATGTTGCGATACGGAGATAGGTAACCAGCAAAGGGCAGTTTGACGTTAACGGGTTTCGCTTTGTTGAGGCCACACTTTAACGCTGGGCTCGCCCTCTCCCAAAAAATGAGGGAGCTAGACCGGTGCTGAAGCCAGGCATAGGAGTCAATCTGTGACATGCCATGCCCCCATCCATCAGGATGGGGGCATGGCGTTCGCCCTCAAAAACCATCAAACATAAAGTCCTGCGCGGCCTTGATGATCCCACGTAGCTTATCCAGACGACACACTTCCTCACCCAATAGTGACCTGCCAGCGTCAGAGTGACGTTCTGTTTGCGAGTTTTTGCTGCTACAGATTTTTGATGTTGAATTGATTGAGATGCAGGGTGAGCGAGCCTTGATTGACTATAGCCTTGTTGTAGGCTACCCAGTTGCTGATTTTAACTTTTTGTTTTGCTGCGGGATACCGCTACAAGTTCAGGAATGTGGTGATCTGATCCTGATTGCAAGCTGAATTTCGCTTTATTCAACAAAGCCATGGTAAATGTAAAACCCCTGTATTTCATTCCATGAGCGTAATAGTGACATAATTACTCTTCAATCTGCCTCCCCGCAACATAATTAAATCGGTACACACCCACTTAATTCAGATAATTTCCATAATTTTTTATTATATTATAGCCTGCAAACGCTCCCACCCCCACCGCCACCTAAAAAAATACAAAAATAAAGAATAAAAAACAAAAACAACACATAAAAACAGAATAAAAACCCATTAAAACAAAAATTAATAAAATTAAAAACTAATATTTTTACAACAAAAAGCCAAAAATTAAATAATTATAGAAACAAATCAATCGCTTAAAATAAAACCATGCGCAATATCAACATTTTGACAACCATCGCATATTTTGAAATTATTGAAAACGAACGTAAGGGTGAGTCACCTTCTGAAGTAAATAGCCTCTAGTGAGCGCTAAAGTAAATAAGCTCGACCCCATCAATCGATATACATCCAGTTATTTCTGAGCAGAAATAACTGTAAGTATGTCAAGCATTAACTCGTTTTTAATAAGCCACATCATATCTAAAGGAATAGCACTCATGCGTAAATCAATCTTCACCCTGGCTCCGGCTGCATTGGTTTTACTGGCCGTAGCTGGCAATACCCAAGCGTCAACTAACAGCCAATTAACCGTAACGGCCAACGTGGTTGCTGCCACCTGTGACATTTCACTGTCTACCAACAGCCTGGATCTGGGTAACTTTTCACCAAAGCAATTTACCGGAGTATTGACCCCTATCGCTTCCAGCCAGAAACAATTCACCGTGGGCCTGAACAACTGTGAAGCCCCTGTTGCGGCTGCCGATACTGCCAACCTGGTCGTTACCGGCCAAACGCTGGCTGCCAACCCAAATGTCTTCAACTCCACCGGTACCAATACCGGCATCATGCTGAGCGAAGTTAGCAAGCCAAACGTCTATATCAAGAGCGGTGAAAAGCTCCTGGTCGCTACCGCAGGCGCAACGCCAGCTGCTGGCGATTTTAATGCCAAAACGCTGAGCATGCAGGTGGGCCTGGCCTCCACCAGCGCGGACAAAACCAACATTGGCGCCGTCAAGGCACCGATCCTGTTTGCTTTCTCCTATAACTGATTTACCTCAGGGCAGGTGGCTGCGGCCGCCTGCCATTTTTTTATACCAAGGGGCAATAAATGACGCGCCTAACACTATTTTTTCCCGTCCTAATGGCGCTGCTGTGTAGTTCATCCGCCGTATTGGCGGATGGATTTGGCATTAATGCCACCCGGCTTATCTACCCGCAGGGAGCAGGTAGCATTGCCGTCACGCTTCGTAATACCCAGCCCGCCTTGCCTTATCTGGTACAGACTGCGGTAAGCCTGAACCCAAATAGTCGTGATGCCGCCCCATTTACGGTAACACCACCGGTTTTTCGGCTGGAAGCCAAGAGCGAGAATCAGGTCCGCATTACCGGTAATGACGCATCATTGCCCAAAGATCGCGAGTCGGTATTCTATTTCCAGGCCATGGCGATCCCGGCCGCAGCCGAACCGACCGCCAGCCAACAGAGCGCCAACGTGAGTGCCACCGCCCAATTTGGCGTCGGCAACATCATCAAGCTGTTTTATCGCCCTGCAGAGCTACCATCAGATTCGGGTTCAGCACAAAAAAACCTGCGCTTCACCCGTGTCAATAACGGGCTTCAGGTCAGTAACCCATCCCCTTATTTTGTCAGCCTGGCCAGCCTGACCTTTGCCGGGCAACGGCTTAAGTTGGATACGCCAGCCGCGCTGATGATTGCGCCATTCGGTTCCCATATCTATCCCACCACGGCTAAAAGTGGGGCCATTGACTGGCAAACCATTAACGATCAGGGAGGCGTTGATGCGTTTAAACAGGCTCTGCCTTAAGCAGGTATCCCTCGTCTCACTCGCTATGGTTGCCGGGTTAACCAGCAGAACGGCCCCCGCCGTAACACTGAACTTTTCCGCAACGATCATGGCAGGCACCTGTTCCCTAAGCCTGGATAAAAGCGTACTGCCGCTGGACGAGATGTCCCAGGCACGTTTGCGTAGCGGCGTGCTGCTCAACTCACAGCCTTTTACCCTCAAGGCTGGCAACTGTGACGGTGTCGCAACTGCGGGCCTACAGCCGATGATTACGGTCAGCGGTGAGGGCATGACCCAGGATGGTAAATGGCTGTTTCGCAGCAGCGACTCCAGTGCCGGTGGGAGCGGAGTGATGTTGGTACAAGGTGCCAACATGCCAAGTTACAACAGTACCGAGGTCAAACCTGCCGACACTTACCCCTTGGCGGCCGTGGGGCAGATACCGGTCAATCAAGACCTGCCGTTTTTTGCTGGCATCAGTTGTGGTGGCAGTACCGGTTGCGCAACGGTGAAACCGGGCAAGGTTATCGCCCGTATCACCTTTACATTTGCCTACCGCTGAGGTTGCCATGTCATCTGCCTGCTATTCCTGTCTCGCACTACTGCTATTTACCTTTATCGGGCCAATGGCGATAGCCGACGGCGGCATCAGTTTAAACCAGACCCGGGTGGTGTTTTCCGCTGCGGATAAGGCGCAAGCCGTCACGGTTAAAAATAGCGGCACACAAAATTTTCTGATCCAAAGCCGTATCCAACGCGCGCTCGACGACCAGGCACCAACGCCGTTTATCGTCACGCCGCCGCTGTTTCAGCTCGGCTCTGAGCGCAAGCAATTACTGCGCATCCTCAAGCAGGATCAGGCATTGCCCACGGATCGGGAATCGCTGTTTTACCTTTCGGTATTAGCGATCCCCGCACAGAAACAGGCAGCACTGGCAGAGGCGCACTTATCGATGGGGTTTCGCTTTGCCATCAAACTGTTTTACCGCCCTGAGGGCCTCAAAATCGCACCGCAGGACGCGAGTTGCCGGTTGCGATTGACGCCTACGGCAGCAGGGGTGCGCATTGACAACCCGACCCCCTATTTTCTCACGTTTGCTTCACTGAAGTTCGATGGCCAGCTTATCGATCTGGATACCCAGCCGACGATGATTGCCCCAATGAGCGCACAGGCGTATCCAGTCAGTCCGTCGACCAGGCAAGCCGTTTGGCAAACCATTACCGATTTTGGCGGCTTATCTGCGCCATGCCAGCAGACCCTGTCATCACCAGAGGACCTCCCCGCATGAAATACCTTGCCCAAGCGATATTGCTGCTGTGCAACCTGTCGTTTTTGACCGCTCCCCAAGCGGCAGCGCCCGACGCCACAGGGATCTCATTTTATGTTCTGCGGGTGATTTACCCAGAAAGCGCCAAGCAAGGCGTCAGTTTGGTGGTAGACAACAAAAGCGCAGCCGCCTATCTGATGCAGTCCCGGGTGCGCCCGGTCGATAGCCAGACCGGTGATGTCGATTTGAGCGAGGGCGAACAGGCGAAAATGCCGTTTATTGTCACGCCACCGCTGGCGCGTTTAGAGGCCAAGAGTGAACTGACACTGCGTATCCGCCGGAACGGTGAACCTTTGCCGACCGATCGCGAGTCGGTGTTCTTTATCTCAATGAAAGCGATCCCCGCACAGGCGCAAAACGATCAACCGCAACCGGTAGGTCAGATGGCGGTGACGGTAGTCAGCAATATGAAGTTGTTCTACCGCCCTGCGGGATTGGCCAAACGCGCCGTGGCCGACGTGGCCTGCCAACTGCGTTTTCACCGCGCGGGCAAAGTATTGACTGCCGAAAACCCTACCCCCTATTGGCTCACCTTTTCACGATTGAAAATGGACAACGTCGCGCTGGAAAAACCCGCGTTACGTTTGATGGTGCCGCCGAAAGGACAACAACGCTATACCGTACCTACCGGGACCGGCGGCCATGTCGAGTGGCAACTTATTGATGAGGATGGTTGGAATACTCCCGTTTGTCAGCAGGATTTGCCCACATTGGATGTTTAAGGACGTGCTAAAAATCATGGATAGAGCATCAATAAAAAACAGGCCCGCTACACGAGGTCTTTCACCTTCCCTGGCCGGTGCCTTGCTGCTGGCCGGTGCCGTACCCGCCTGGGGCCGAGACTACTTCGATCCCGGCCTGTTGGCGCTGGGGGGCAACCAATTGGCCACTACCGATCTAACCGTGTTTGAATCCTCCGGCCAGACCCCTGAAGGGCGCTATCTGGTGACACTGTGGGTGAATCGGTCGGAACAGGGGCAACACAGCCTGGTATTCAAAAAAGATGCACAAGGCCAGGTGCTCCCGCAGCTTACCCCCGCATTCCTCCACAAGCTTGGCGTAAATACTCAGGCACTGCCCAGCTTTGATGGCTTACCGCCTGAGGCTCCCATCGCCAGCCTGGTGAAGCTCATTCCTGAATCGCAGTTACGCTTCGATTTGGCCCAATTGCGTCTGGACATCAGTATTCCGCAGGTCGCCATGCAGCAACATGCCCGGGACTACGTCGATCCTGAACAATGGGACGAGGGTGTCCCTGCACTGTTGCTGAATTATAGCCTGAACGGCAGCCGTAACTGGCAACGCGCGCAGTCCGGCATGGACAAAAGCGAGCAGAGCAATCTGTTCGCCAACCTGCTTGGCGGGATCAACTACCAAGGGTGGCGCCTGCGCAGCACCATGACCTATACCCAAAATGAAAGCCGTAGGGGAAGTTCCTCAAGCCGTTATCAGAGCAGTCAATTCTCCGATACCTATTTACAACACGATATCCGAGCGTGGCGCGCCGAGATCCTGGCGGGTGAAAGCAGCAGCGGAAATGACGTGTTCGACAGCATTCCCTTCCGGGGCATCAAACTGAATTCCAGCGAAGATATGCTGCCCAATAGCCTGCGCGGCTTTGCTCCCGTGATTACCGGCATTGCCCAAAGCAACGCACGGGTGACGGTCAGCCAGAACGGCAATATTGTGTATCAAACTTATGTGGCTCCGGGCCCGTTTCGTATCAACGATCTGTATCAGAGCAGCCAAGGGGGCGACCTGACGGTCACTATCACCGAGGCAGACGGCTCAGTACGCAGCCAAACCCTGGCCTTTTCGTCATTGCCGGTGATGCAGCGCCCTGGCGCTCTCAAGTATGAACTCACCAGCGGACGTTATAACGGCGGTATCAGCAAGAGCTCTCGTGAGGCGGCCTTCGGGTTGGGCACATTCATGTATGGGCTACCGTATAACGTCACTCTGTATGGCGGCGCGCTGGTTGCCACAGATTATCACTCTCTGGTAGCAGGCTCTGGCCTGTCATTGGGTGACTTCGGTGCCATATCGGCGGACATCACCACCTCGGATGCTCAGTTAGCTGGGCAAAACGAACGCCAAAGAGGCGCTTCGTATCGGTTACGGTATGCCAAAAGCCTGCTAAGCACCGGGACCTCGGTAGACCTCGCGGCCTACCGCTACTCCACTCGCAACTATTACACCTTCTCCGACTTTAACAGCCTGGGTTTTGAACTCAACGCAGGGCAGGTTCCCTGGGCTTTGACACGCCAACGCTCCAATTTCCAGCTGCGTATCAGCCAACAGTTGGACTCTTGGGGAGCCCTTTACCTATCGGCCTCACGCAACGATTACTGGGGGAACAGCCAAGTGAACAACACCGTTTCCGTTGGTTACAACGGCAGTTATCGCGGTGTGAGCTACGGCATGGCCTACAGCATTGACCGCATCAAGGGTGACGGCAGTTGGCCGGAAAACCGCCAGCTATCAATGACAGTGCAGATCCCCGTCAGTCTATTTAGCAGTGCGGTTGCCAATAACCAAAGCTATGCCAGCTACCAGGTCACCCATAACAATCAAG
This sequence comes from Serratia sp. 2723, assembly GCF_050434425.1. Classification (NCBI taxonomy): domain Bacteria; kingdom Pseudomonadati; phylum Pseudomonadota; class Gammaproteobacteria; order Enterobacterales; family Yersiniaceae; genus Serratia; species Serratia sp. 2723. The sequence goes on along the minus strand of NZ_JBNDIN010000016.1, from coordinate 21,447 downwards.
GCCAGGTTCAACAACAGGCCGGGATCGGTGGTAACGCCATGGATGACCGCCTTTCCTACAACCTGATGCAGGGCTTGTCGAACCATAATGGTAATGATAACAGCACGTTGAACATGGGTTATCGAGGTAGTAAAGGCCAGGCCAATGTGGGTTACAGTTACAGCAACCAGTTCCGTTCACTCAACCTTAGCGGCAACGGTAGCCTGCTGCTGCACCCGGAAGGCGTGACGCTGGGGCCCATGCTCGGCAATTCGGTGGCGGTGGTCAGCGCGCCTGGCGCCGGCGGCGTTGAGGTACTCAACGGCAACATCCGCACCGACAGCCGCGGTTACGCGCTGGTGCCGTATCTGGCGAACTACCAGAACAACAGCATCAGTCTGAACCCCACTACCCTGCCGGAGGATGTGGATATGGCGCAATCAAGCCTTAACGTCTACCCAACCAAAGGTGCCGTCATCATGGCGAAGTTTGACACTCGAGTGGGTTACCAGGCGCTGGTGACGCTGCTACGCGGGGATACCAGCCTGCCATTCGGCACGGTGATTACGGTGGCGGATACCCCGGCAGGAAAAAACAATACCGGTATCGTTGGTGATGCGGGCCAGGTGTATCTGAGTGGACTACCGGAACAGGGCACACTGACAGCGAAATGGGGGCACGCTAACCATCAGCAGTGCCGTGCCAGCTTCAATCTGAGCGGCATTGCCGCCCCTTCGGCCAGCAACCCCATCCGCCAACTGACGGCACGCTGTGAAACAGGCAGATAACGATGCGCAAACCAATCTGTAGGAACAAGATAAAGTGAAAAAAGCAGTCAATACGCCAGCGTATACCACATGTCACCGTAGCCGCGCTCTGTGCATACTACTGTTAGCCAACCTGGGCCAAACAACCGCACAGGCGGAAACCATTACCATTGGCAAAGGTACCGGTATTCTGTGGGAAGGCCTGCCGTTTAATGTCACCTTAAGTGGCGCTATGGTCCACAAAAGCCTTACTATCAAATACGGGCTATTGTCTATCTCTTCAAGCAAGATAAGCTGCCAAGAGACTGGAGCTCTGACGGTCATTGCGGGTTTTCCGGCAGTAGAACTAGCACCAGGCGTGGGGCTAGTCCCCAGAGCCAGCGGTCAGGCAACCTTTTACACCTACTACGGCAGCAAGTTCGTTTCACTATCCGGTACACTGGGGCTACCAGAAACCAAAGGGGTAAGCAGCGACGGAAATCAATTGACCTCACCTGATACTTATAGCTGGTGCCTGCCGCCAGCAATGAAAGGCGAGACTTTTTTCTATGACGATGACATGGAACGTACAGCCACCATATCAGGCACCTGGGTACTGGTTGCCGATGGCCAACAGAAGGCTGCTGAAATAACAGTCCCGGTGATGTATGCCGCCAGTTTCTCAGAGGTAGCGTCTGGGGATCGAACTGCCTCAATCCTCCCGTCCAATATCAAGCTGCGCATATCTACGCTTGAGTGTACGGTCAATACCCCCACTTCAATCACCTTTGGTGGCGTGCTGGAAAACCGGCAGGCCGGGGCCGAACTGGGCGTGCAATCCTACCCACTGATCACCAGTTGCGGGCAATCCTCAGACTTTATCGATGCCAATATCAACCTGCAGTTCCGGCCATTGACCGGCCTGTATCAATCAGCCCCGACCCGTTTAGCCCTGCGCCAGGGCGGTGGCTATATCACCGGCGAGATTGATAACGGCGTGACCGGCAGTGGGAACTGCGCCACCACCAGCGGGCTGCCGTTCGATAATAGCCTGCTAAAAATTGGCAACATCACCAAAGCGCAAACCAGCCACAGTATCAACAATCAGGTGACCTGGCGCTTGTGTTCCGGGGGCAAAGATCTGCCGTTCGGCGACGTTAGCGCCGCCGCCGAAATGCTGGTGACGTTTAATTAGCCTGGACAGGACAATGTAAAGTGAAAAAAGCAGTCAATACGCCAGCGTACCGTAGCTGCGCTCTGTGCATACTGCTGTTAGCCAACCTGGGCCAAACAACCGCACAGGCGGAAACCATTACTATTGGCAAAGGTACCGGTATTCTGTGGGAAGGCCTGCCGTTTAAAGCCAGCTTAAGTGGCCCTATGGACCACTCACGCCTTAATATCAGATACGGGCTATTGTCTATCTCTTCAAGCAAGACAACCTGCCAAGAGACTGGAGCTCTGACGGTCATTGCGGGTTTTCCGGCAGTAGAACTAGCACCAGGCGTGGGGCTAGTCCCCAGAGCCAGCGGTCAGGCAGCCTTTTACACCCGCGGCAACAATTTCGTTTCACTATCCGGTACACTGGGGCTACCAGAAACCAAAGGGGTAAGCAGCAACGGAAATCAATTGACCTCACCTGATACTTATAGCTGGTGCCTGCCGCCAGCAATGAATAGCGAGGAATATTACTATTCCGTTTCCAAGGAACGTGTAGCCACCATATCAGGCACCTGGGTACTGGTTGCCGATGGCCAACAGAAGGCTGCTGAAATAACAGTCCCGGTGATGTATGCCGCCAGTTTCTCAGAGGTAGCGTCTGGGGATCGAAGTGCCTCAATCCTCCCGTCCAATATCAAGCTGCGCATATCTACGCTTGAGTGTACGGTCAATACCCCCACTTCAATCACCTTTGGCAACGTAATGAAAAATCCGCAGGCCGGTACCGAACTGGGCGTGCAATCCTACCCACTCATCACCAGTTGCGGGCAATCCTCAGACTTTATCGATGCCAACATCAACCTGCAGTTCCGGCCATTGACCGGCCTGTATCAATCAGCCCCGACCCGTTTAGCCCTGCGCCAGGGCGGTGGCTATATCACCGGCGAGATTGATAACGGCGTGACCGGCAGTGGGAACTGCGCCACCACCAGCGGGCTGCCGTTCGATGATAGCCTGCTAAAAATTGGCAACATCACCAAAGCGCAAACCAGCCACAGTATCAACAATCAGGTGACCTGGCGGCTGTGTTCTGGGGGCAAAGATCTGCCGCTCGGCGACGTTAGCGCCGCCGCCGAAATGCGGGTGACGTTTAATTAACCTGGTCAGGAGAAATGAAAGTGATGCACACCGTCAGTACGCCAGAACATCGCTCATATCACCGCAACTGCGTCCTGGGCATACTGCTGTTAGCCAACCTGGGCCAAACAACCGCACAGGCGGAAACCATTACTATTGGCAAAGGTTCCGGCATTGTGTGGGAAGGCCTGCCGTTTAATGTCACCTTCAGTGGCCCTCTGAAAAGCGGATATCTTTATACCGAGTATGGGATATTGTCTATTACTTCAAATACGGAAGCCTGCCAAAAAACGAATTCTCTGACGACCATTGCTGGCTATCAGGTAATAAAGCTAACCTCAAACGTGGGGCTCATCCCCAGAGCCTCCGGTAATGCAAACTATTACCGCTATCCCTACAAGGCTTCTTCACTATCCGGCACGCTGGGACTGCCAGAAACCAAAGGGATGAACAGCGACGGGGATCAAGTGACTTCATCTGGTAATGTTAGTTGGTGCCTATCGCCAGCAATGACTAACAGTACCGACTACTACTATAAATCCGAACCGCGTACAGCCACGATATCAGGCACCTGGGTACTGGTTGCTGATGGTCAGCAGAAGGCTGCTGAAATAACCGTCCCGGTAATGTATGCCGTCAGTTTCTCAGGGGTGAAAGCTGGGGACCTATCGGCCTCTATCCTCCCGTCCAATATCAAGCTGCGCATATCTACGCTTGAGTGTACGGTCAATACCCCCACTTCAATCACCTTTGGTGGCGTACTGGAAAACCTGCAGGCCGGGGCCGAACTGGGCGTGCAATCCTACCCACTGATCACCAACTGTGGGCAAAGTTCAGACCTGATCGATGCCAATATCAACCTGCAGTTCCGGCCATTGACCGGCCTGTATCAATCAGCCCCGACCCGTTTAGCCCTGCGCCAGGGCGGTGGCTATATCACCGGCGAGATTGATAACGGCGTGACCGGCAGTGGGAACTGCGCCACCACCAGCGGGCTGCCGTTCGATAATAGCCTGCTAAAAATTGGCAACATCACCAAAGCGCAAACCAGCCTGACTATCACAAATCAGGTCACCTGGCGCCTGTGTTCCGGGGGCAAAGATCTGCCGCTCGGCGACGTTAGCGCCGCCGCCGAAATGCGGGTGACGTTTAATTAACCTGGTCAGGAGAAATGAAAGTGAAGCACACCGTCAGTACGCCAGAACATCGCTCATATCACCGCAACTGCGTCCTGGGCATACTGCTGTTAGCCAACCTGGGCCAAACAACCGCACAGGCGGAAACCATTACTATTGGCAAAGGTTCCGGCATTGTGTGGGAAGGCCTGCCGTTTAATGTCACCTTAAGTGGCAAGGTGGGTGTAACAGATAATGATCCCAAGGCAGGGTTATTGGCTATCTCTACCTACACCGATATATGTCAACCCACGAATAAATTGTCGTCCATCGCTGGCTATGAAGCACTAAAAATAGCGCCAGGCGTGGGGCTCATTCCCAAGGCCTCCGCTATTGCAAACTTTTACTGGTATACCTCCGAACCTGCTACGCTATCCGGTACGCTGGGGCTGCCAGAAACCAAAGGGGTGACCAACACTGGAGTTCAAGTAACCTCACCTACTACTTATAGCTGGTGCCTGTCGCCATCGATGGAAAAGGAACATAGCTACTATTCCGAGGGACGTATGCGTACAGCCACGATATCAGGCACCTGGGTACTGGTTGCCGATGGTCAGCAGAAGGCTGCTGAAATAACCATGCTGTCGACGATATATGCCGCCAGTCTCTCAAGGAAGTCAACTTGGAGTCTATCGTCCCCGATCTTCCCGATCAAGATCAAGCTGCGCATATCTACGCTTGAGTGTACGGTCAATACCCCCACTTCAATCACCTTTGGCAACGTAATGAAAAATCCGCAGGCCGGTACCGAACTGGGCGTGCAATCCTACCCACTCATCACCAGTTGCGGGCAATCCTCAGACTTTATCGATGCCAACATCAACCTGCAGTTCCGGCCATTGACCGGCCTGTATCAATCAGCCCCGACCCGTTTAGCCCTGCGCCAGGGCGGTGGCTATATCACCGGCGAGATTGATAACGGCGTGACCGGCAGTGGGAACTGCGCCACCACCAGCGGGCTGCCGTTCGATGATAGCCTGCTAAAAATTGGCAACATCACCAAAGCGCAAACCAGCCACAGTATCAACAATCAGGTGACCTGGCGGCTGTGTTCCGGGGGCAAAGATCTGCCGCTCGGCGACGTTAGCGCCGCCGCCGAAATGCTGGTGACGTTTAATTAGCCTGGACAGGACAATGTAAAGTGAAAAAAGCAGTCAATACGCCAGCGTATACCACATGTCACCGTAGCCGCGCTCTGTGCATACTGCTGTTAGCCAACCTGGGCCAAACAACCGCACAGGCGGAAACCATTACCATTAAAAAAGGTAAAGGCATTTTGTGGGAAGGACAAACGTTTAGTCAGAACTGGAACGCAGCCCCGATATTAAGTAGTGCGTCGTGGTACCACGAGGGGCTAATAGCTATCTCTTCTTCCGCTAAAGAGTGTCAGTTGGATAAGGACCTGAAAAACATTGGGGGTTATCGGGCGTATGAAATAGCACCAGGCGTAGGATTAATTCCCAGAGCCTCTGGCACTGCGAAATATGATTTGTACTCTGGCAAAACGGCTCAACTATCAGGTACCCTCGGGCTACCAGAGACCAAGGGCGTGCTCAACGATGGCACCTCGTTGAAACCGCAATCCCAGTTTACCTGGTGTCTATCACCAACAAACAGCAAGGTGGACGATTACTATTATAAAGCAAACGGTTACCGTACCATCAACCTATCTGGCACTTGGGTACTGGTGGCTGACGGTACCCAAAAGACAGCAGAAATTAACTTACCGGCGATGTATGCCGCCAGTTATGTAAGCAATAATCCCGGTATACTTACCGCCAGGATCCTCCCATCTGACATCAAACTACGAGTCTCCACGCTCGAATGCACGGTGAATACTCCGACCTCGATTTCCTTTGGCAAGGTCGGAAGAGATCGGCGGGTCGGGGCCGAACTGGGTGCGCAATCCTATCCACTGATAACCACCTGTGGGCAGCCCTCTGAATTTATTGATGCCAATATCTATCTGCAATTCAAATCGTTAACCGGCCTGTATCAATCAGCTCCTACCCGTTTAGCCCTGCGCCAGGGCGGTGGCTATATCACCGGCGAGATTGATAACGGCGTGACCGGCAGCGGAAGCTGCGCCACCACCAGCGGGCTGCCGTTCGATGATAGCCTGCTAAAAGTCGGTCAAATCACCCAGACGCAAGACAGCCTGAGTATCAACAATCAGGTGACCTGGCGCTTGTGTTCGGGGGGCAAAGACCTGCCGATTGGCGACGTGAGCGCCGCCGCTGAAATGATGGTGACGTTTAATTGAGGACGGCTGCCTGCATCTCTGATTTACTTGCGCTGTGGCAATCTTAATCGTCATTAAATATCTGGTTTGCGTAGTGCTTCCAATTTTTAGCTGTGACAGCCTATTGCCCGCTGGGCTAGTATAACGACTGTAATAGATCCTGATACCTGCGGCCCCCAAACCTCGGATCTTGCTGGGTTCAGCCTGGTTTTTTCGTCATTGTGCCGGCTTTGAGTGACAAAGGTTTGCCAGCCTGTTTGCCTGTCATATATGCTCGATCCCTTGACCAACCGATTGATTTATTTGAGCAGCGCTTGCTGCTGTTCATCCTGAAGGTTTTGGCGGTTTTTTAATGAGGCGACGTGATACCCAATGACGACAATGAATATCACAATCAACTTTGAATTCAATGGATTGGAACGGTAACGTTATGACTAGCACCGAAAAACTCAATTCGCACACCCCCATGATGCAGCAGTATTGAAAAATACAACATATCCAACTGATTATATTGAAAATTAAAAATAGTCATATAACCATAGGTTACACATAAGCTACTTTTTGGGATTTCAGGCAAGAAATTAAAAAGTTATTAACACCATCACATTATTCACATCTTAATAATTAGCATTGAAAGGTGATGTTTTTGGTTCTTTGTGCATGTCAATGGCTTGTCTTTGTGGCAGAATCATAAAGCTATGCAATCATTGCATTGTTATTAACACAGCATATTTTTATAAACTTTTAACACCTTACCTCAAAAAGGATAACAAAGTGGACAGAAGTGCAGTTGATACAATTCGTGGGTATTGTTATCAGGTTGATAAAACGATTATTGAGATTTTTTCGTTACCACAAATGGATGACTCGATTGATATAGAGTGCATTGAAGATATTGATGTCTACAACGATGGGCATTTAACTGCGATACAATGCAAATATTATGAAAGTACCGATTATAACCACTCCGTTATATCAAAGCCCATAAGATTAATGTTGTCACATTTTAAGGGCAATAAAGAAAAAGGGGCTAATTATTATCTTTTTGGGCATTATAAATCCGGTCAAGAAAAATTAACACTCCCATTAAAAGTTGACTTTTTCAAATCTAATTTCCTCACCTACACTGAAAAAAAATCAAACATGAATACCATATAGAAAATGGGCTTACCGAAGAGGACCTACAAGCCTTTTTGGATCGGTTAGTTATAAATATCAATGCAAAATCATTTGATGATCAAAAAAAGCAAACTATACAAATAATAAAAAACCATTTCCAATGTGAAGATTATGAGGCAGAGCATTATCTTTATTCTAATGCTTTCAGAAAAACATATGATATCTCTTGTAATAAAAAAGATAGAAGGATAAAAAAATCTGATTTTGTTGAAAGTATCAACAAATCAAAAGTCTTATTTAACATATGGTTTTATCAATATGAAGGAAGAAAAGAATATTTAAGAAAATTAAAAGAATCTTTCATACGCAGAAGTGTAAACACCTCACCTTATGCTCGTTTTTTCATCTTAGAATTTCAAGACAAAACTGATATAAAAACAGTTAAAGACTGTATATATAAAATACAATTAAATTGGTCTAATTTATCTAAAAGAACAGATCGACCATATTCTCCTTTTTTACTTGTTCATGGCATCAGCGATGATAAGTTATACGAATTAAAGAATCAATTATTCAATGAAGATCTAATTTTCACTGATGGGTACCCTTTTAAAGGAAGTGTATTTACTCCCAAAATGTTAGTCGAAGGCTTTTCAAATAAAGAAATCCACTTCCAATTTATCAACGACATAGATGATTTCAATGAAATACTGAACAGTATTAATATAAGAAAAGAAGTTTACCAGTTTTATACGGAAAACTGCCTTGACATCCCATCCCAACTACCCCAGGTAAACATACAAGTTAAAGACTTTGCCGACATAAAGGAGATAGTGTAATGAGCAGGAATAATGATATTAATGCAGAAGTAGTATCGGTATCGCCAAATAAATTAAAAATTTCCGTAGACGATCTTGAAGAATTTAAGATAGCAGAAGAAAAATTAGGTGTAGGATCTTATTTAAGGGTTTCAGATAATCAAGATGTTGCTCTTCTGGCGATCATAGATAATTTTTCTATTGAAGTTAAAGAAAGCCAAAAGCAGAAATACATGATAGAAGCAAGTCCAATAGGTCTTGTTAAAAATGGAAAATTCTATCGCGGTGGAGATTCACTTGCACTTCCTCCTAAAAAAGTGGAACCAGCGAAATTAGACGAAATAATATCCATATACTCAGATAGTATAGATATAAATGACCGTTTTACTTTTTCAAGTTTATCGCTTAATACCAAAGTATCCGTACCTGTGAATGGGAATAGATTTTTCAATAAACATATCGCTATCGTAGGTTCAACGGGTTCAGGTAAATCACACACTGTTGCCAAAATACTTCAAAAAGCCGTAGATGAAAAGCAAGAAGGTTATAAGGGATTAAACAATTCTCATATAATTATTTTTGATATACATTCTGAATATGAAAATGCATTCCCTAATTCAAATGTATTAAATGTGGATACATTAACCCTTCCATATTGGCTATTAAATGGTGACGAGCTAGAAGAGCTTTTTCTTGACACAGAAGCAAATGATCACAATCAGAGAAATGTGTTCCGTCAGGCAATAACATTAAATAAAAAGAGACATTTTCAAGGAGATCCAGCCACAAAGGAAATAATAAGCTTTCACTCGCCATATTATTTCGACATTAATGAAGTCATCAGTTATATTAACAATAGAAATAATGAAAGAAAAAATAAAGATAATGAACATATTTGGTCAGATGAGGAAGGAAATTTCAAGTTTGACAATGAAAATGCTCATAGGTTATTCAAAGAGAATGTAACTCCTGATGGAAGTTCAGCCGGTGCTTTAAATGGAAAACTTCTCAATTTTGTTGATCGATTACAAAGTAAAATATTCGATAAGAGATTAGATTTTATTCTGGGTGAAGGTAGCAAATCCGTAACATTTAAAGAAACATTAGAAACTTTAATAAGCTATGGAAAAGATAAATCGAACATAACAATACTTGATGTAAGTGGTGTTCCTTTTGAAGTACTTAGCATATGTGTATCATTGATATCTCGATTAATTTTTGAATTTGGCTATCATTCAAAAAAAATAAAAAGAAAATCTAATGAGAACCAAGATATCCCAATATTAATTGTTTACGAAGAAGCACATAAATATGCTCCCAAAAGTGATCTGAGCAAATACAGGACATCCAAAGAAGCAATTGAGAGGATTGCAAAAGAGGGTAGAAAATACGGAGTAACCCTTCTCCTTGCAAGTCAGAGACCTTCTGAAATTTCAGAAACAATATTTTCTCAGTGCAATACTTTTATTTCAATGCGGTTAACGAACCCAGACGATCAAAATTATGTTAAGCGATTACTCCCGGATACAGTAGGTGATATTACAAACCTCCTACCATCACTTAAAGAAGGTGAAGCATTAATAATGGGAGATTCGATATCAATTCCTTCCATTGTAAAAATAGAAAAATGCACAATGCCACCATCCTCAATTGACATCAAATACCTTGATGAATGGAGAAAAGAGTGGGTAGAATCGGAGTTTGATAAGATAATTGAACAATGGAGTAAAAGTTAATCTCAGAAGTGGATTCACTCTTGGTTAAGAGTGAATCCATTGATATCAATTGCTTTGTTGCAAATTTATATAATTTATCCTGTCATCATTAACCAATGAGTCAATAGATTCTTTTATGTCCCCTATTGTTTTAAGAACCTCTTTCATAATATCATCATACGAAATTATTATTTCTGTCTTTGTTTTTACAAAAAATATTTTGTCGATCATGAACTCTGAGTAGTTAACACGGTCTGTAACTTTCAAAAACTCAAAGCCGAATATATTCGTTTCATTAAATAGCGGTATATCCTTATATGCAATACCGTTATTTTCTTTCCTTAGAGACTCTGAATCTTTGAATACTGACAAATCCAGTCCTAATATTTTTTTAAGTAACCCATCATTTAAATAAGGAACACTGTCGATTTTTAAATTGATATATAATCCTTTGTAAGGTTTAGGGGATATTATATCAGGGATAAAATTATGTTTAACTAAGTTATTTAATTCTTTTAATATAGCAGGAGTATATGATTGATGGACCATCGCTGGATGGAGTCGTTGAGTGTAACCAAAAAGTACATCGCAAATTTCGTCAATAACATTTTTTCTTTTGGATAAAATTCTGAAATGTTTGTGTTTGAAGTAGGCTGCGAAAATCTCCCTCATCAAATCAATATCATATGGCATACCTTCTGGATGTTCGCTATGTTCCTCCCTATATTTAGCTATCTTTATGTTTAATTCATTAAGTTCAAGTTCTTCAAATGCTTTTGTTTTCTTACCTTCACGCCCTAATTGTTCAAGAAAAGATATAACCTCTTTATCATACATTAGGCTGAATACCTGGCCATTTATATCATCTTGGGTAAAACCAACTTTTGTTAATAATAAATTATAGAAATAATCTAAAACACTTGCATGAGCATTTAATATTGAACCAAGACTGAATTTAAGGTACCGCGAAACTTTCTCATCTGTATCTGATGAAAGATGCTTCCTACCTTTTATTTTTTGACTTTCATCACCTATCAATTCACTTGCATATTCCTTTAAGTTATAAACCTGACTCTCAACCCCCTGATAATAGCTGCAAATACTTTCAATGTATTGATCTTCAATCTTCATGTTTAATTCCCTTTTAAATAACTTTTACCGAAGAGTAATTATTATAATTAAATATCAGGTGGTTATGCATGGTATGACTAAGAGAAGCTCCGCATCTCTTGTCCCTTGCTTTTTTTCGCCGTTCCGTTGAAAAAGAAGTCTATAAGAATACATTAATTAATTTTTGAGCTACTGCTTTTTTTTCTTCAGGAAGAATAGATAACCATTTATCAAAAGCTTCATAGATTGAGTCATTATGGTTAATCTCCCATTTATTCCAATAGGTCATTAACTCCCATAAAGTTGGTTCTCTCTCGAATAGAGATAAAAGTTGATTTGCTACAATTCCATTTTTATCTCTATCGTATCTTTCAAGTTCTAAATACTCGATATTTTCATCAAGCCATTTTTTTAATAGTTGTTGTTTGGAAAGGTTTTTCTTTGGGTTATTTATAACTTTTTGTATATATTTTTCTATGTCATAGCCGTAATTACTTTTGGCATTTGGTAAAACCTTTGCTTTTTTCCAAACAGATGCCATTTTTCTAACTCCGAACATAGAAGCTAATTCACATAAAGACTCTTCAAACCAACTATATTTAGTATCTATAGTCAAATAGTTAGTTCTGATATGGCAATACTCATGAAAAAACTGATAATAGAATTGAGAATAATAACATCCTTGAGTGGTCAAATTCATATAATATTGCCCTGATAATCCTCTGTTGTGATATACCATTGGAGAATTAATATTCGGACTGTTACTAATTTCGATATTATAATGAATTGGCTTACCATAAAACGAGTCCATTAAATCTATTGCGGAATTAATTAGACAATGGATATCACTTGTTGAGATATCCCCCCAGTCACTATCTAAAATTATAATGCTCATGATAATCTCCTTTTGTTTTCAAGCGATTATATTATAAAAAATAAACAATGCAAACATTGACATAAATAACATTTAGTTTATAAATATAGAAGGTGAGCAAAGGAATTGCTCACTAAATAGCGAAACCATACACATATGAAAAGGAGTTTCTATGACTAATACTGGAGTGACCATATCCCAGTAGACAGTTTCTGTCCTCACGGCGAGGCCTTTTCGAAGGCCTCCGGACTTACGCCACCGAGATGACAGTGGCGCCGGGTACGGTTGTAGAACACTTCAATATAATCGAAGATATCCGCCCGGGCCATGTCCCGGGTTTTATATATTCGCTTTCTGACACGTTCTTTTTTTAGCGAACTGAAGAACGATTCTGCCACAGCATTATCCCAGCAGTTGCCACGCCGATTCATACTCGGGGCTAGGTTATTGGCCCGGCAGAACCGTTGCCAGTCATCACTACCATACTGACTGCCCTGATCGCTGTGCACAATGACGCTTTCCGCGGGTTTACGCCGCCAGACGGCCATCAGCAGTGCATCCAGTGCAAGTTCACGCGACAGCGTCGGTTTCATTGACCAACCCACCACATTACGTGCAAAGAGATCGATGACCACGGCCAGGTAGAGCCAGCCCTGCCAAGTGCGTATATAGGTAATATCCGTTACCCAGACCTGGTTAGGTTTCACAACCGTGAACTCCCGCTGTACACGGTTAGGGGCTATCAGTGACGGCCGTCCTCTGGTTCCACGAGGTATCTTGTAACCATGTACGGCACGTATCCTGTTTTGTTTCATGATCTTGGCTACCCGGTTTCTGCTACACGCCTCACCGACTTCGCGCAGATCGCAGTGAACCCTGCGATAACCGTAAACACCGCCGCTCAGTGCATAAGAGTTTCGGATTAATTCCAATAATCGCTGGTTATCCTTTTCTCCAGCAGAGACAGGGCAATGAAGCCAGACGTAAAATCCGGCACGGGCAACTTTCAGAACCCGACACATAGCTGCGATCGACCAGACATCACAGTGATCGTTGATGAAGCGGTACTTTAGTCGGGCTCCCTTGCAAAGTACCGCGCTGCCTTTTTCAGAATATCTCGTTCTTCCTCAGTACGTTTAAGCTGCGCTTTCAGCTTGAGGATCTCCGTTCTGGCCTCCAGTAAATCCTGGGCCTGATGTCCGCTGTTATCAGGTTTTACTGAACGCAGCCATTTATAAAGACTGTGTGCCGACACGCCAAGGCGTTCTGAAACGTCGGCAACGGAATAGCCCCGCTCAGTGATCTGGCGGACAGCTTCTTCCTTAAATTCAGGGGTAAATCGTGGTGCGCCCATAGACTCCTCCTATGCTCAATATATAGGCCAGATTTGTCTACGGGTTCGGGGTCACTCCAGTCGTTGTTGTGTCTGTGCATTACCAGCTTCGATTTCAATCGCATGTTTGACCGCAACATTCGCCCATCGGAAGGTCTGTTCAGCGGCTGTCCTGGCTCGACTGGCAATCTCGTCAAACTTACGAAGGATTTCATTACCAGTAAGATCCTTGATTCGAAGGTTTTGCCACTCTTTCAACCGATTTTCAGCTTTGTCCAATACATTTAAGGTGTTTGGTTTAGCGGGTTTGGTTCTTCCAAGTAAGTGACTCCTGTATTGGGCAAAAGCTTCACTTACGGTCAATTCAGCAAGATCGAGTTCCCTCTTAATCTTGTTAGGATTTCTCTTTGTTGCGATCATTGTCTGAACTAACTGTCGAGCGACCTCACGGGCTTGATCGATACTTGGAAAATCAGACACATTTCCAACCTTTACTTTCAAGACTGAGCTTGGTTTCTTACCCTCACTGACATTACGATCTGACGAGGCTACTCTTCGCTGGATCACATAGGTTTTTTTCGTCAAACTGACCTTCACACCGAAGCCAACAGGTGAATCACGGTGATCGTCAAAAACTATGTAAGGTTTTTGCTCCGGGTTTGCTTCGAAAACGACTTTTCCAGCATGGTTAAGGGTAGGCTTCACACAAATGCTTAACTTATTGATAATAAAAGCCTGATTGAGAGTAGTTTTCAAAGTATCACCACCATTTGTAGCCCAGATAAGAAGCCAAACTAATCTATCACGCATTGGGCTACAATTGAGCTACAAATTTATGAGTTTATGTGAGTTTAAAATAGTTTCATTTGGGGCCACATGAGCACTTGAAAGAATAGAAAAACGAGTAAAATCAATATGAATAAAGAAATTGACAAGGACTTCTCAAGCCATACTCCGATGATGCAGCAATACCTGCGCCTTAAGGCGCAGCATCCGGAGATCTTGCTGTTCTATCGGATGGGGGATTTCTACGAGCTGTTCTATGACGATGCCAAACGAGCCTCTCAGTTGCTAGATATCTCGCTGACCAAACGAGGTGCCTCTGCGGGTGAACCCATCCCAATGGCGGGCGTTCCTCACCATGCGGTGGAGAATTATCTCGCCAAGCTGGTACAGCTTGGGGAATCGGCCGCAATCTGTGAGCAGATTGGCGACCCTGCCACCAGCAAAGGCCCGGTAGAGCGTAAAGTGGTGCGCATCGTTACCCCTGGCACCATCACCGACGAAGCCCTGCTGCAAGAGCGCCAGGACAACCTGCTGGCCGCCATCTGGCAAGATGGCCGCGGCTTTGGCTATGCCACATTGGATCTCAGCTCCGGCCGCTTCCGCGTTGCCCAGCCAGAAGATCTTGAAACCATGGCAGCCGAGCTGCAACGTACCAATCCGGCTGAGCTGCTGTACCCGGAAAACTTCGAGCAAATGGCGCTGATCGAACAGCGCCACGGCCTGCGCCGCCGCCCGCTGTGGGAATTTGAACTGGACACCGCACGTCAGCAGTTGAACCTGCAGTTCGGCACCCGCGATCTGACTGGCTTTGGCGTCGAGCAGGCCCATCAGGCGCTGCGCGCGGCGGGCTGCCTGCTGCAATATGTCAAAGATACCCAGCGCACCTCGCTGCCGCATATCCGTGGCCTCACCATGGAGCGTCAGCAGGACGGCATCATTATGGATGCGGCCACTCGCCGTAACCTGGAAATCACCCAAAGCCTGTCCGGCGGCAGTGAAAATACCCTGGCGGCGATCCTCGATCGTACCGTCACCCCAATGGGTAGCCGCATGCTTAAACGCTGGTTGCATATGCCCACGCGCGACGTCCAGGTGCTGAACAACCGCCAACAGGCCATCGCCGCATTGCAACCATTGAGCAGCGAGTTGCAGCAGCCCCTGCGTCAGGTTGGCGATCTGGAACGTATTCTTGCCCGCTTGGCACTGCGCACGGCTCGCCCTCGGGATCTGGCCCGTATGCGCCACGCCTTCCAACAGTTGCCGGATATCCGCGCCCTGCTGGAAAATGCTGATGCACCACAGATGCAAAAGCTGTTGTCACAGGTCGGCCAGTTTGACGAATTGCAGGCACTGCTGGAGCGCGCCATTGTGGAAGCCCCGCCGGTGCTGGTTCGTGATGGCGGCGTGATTGCTCCGGGTTATAACGAAGAGCTGGATGAATGGCGAGCGCTGGCCGACGGTGCTACCGACTATCTGGATCGCCTGGAGATCCGCGAGCGCGAGAAGCTGGGCCTGGATACGCTGAAGGTTGGTTTCAACGGCGTACATGGTTACTACATTCAGGTCAGCCGTGGCCAAAGCCACCTGGTGCCGATCCACTATGTGCGCCGCCAAACGCTGAAGAATGCGGAACGATACATCATTCCCGAGCTGAAAGAGTATGAAGACAAGGTGCTGACCTCAAAAGGGAAAGCCTTGGCGATCGAAAAAGGGCTGTATGACGAGCTGTTCGATCTGCTGCTGCCGCATCTGGAGCAACTGCAACAGAGCGCCGCAGCATTGGCCGAGCTGGATGTGTTAGCCAACCTGGCGGAACGTGCCGAAACGCTGAACTACGCCTGTCCAGCCATCAGTGAGCAACCCGGCATTCGCATAATCGATGGCCGCCACCCGGTGGTGGAACAGGTGTTGAAAGAACCCTTTATTGCCAACCCGGTTTCCCTTTCACCGCAGCGCCGCATGCTGATCATTACTGGCCCGAATATGGGCGGTAAAAGTACCTATATGCGGCAAACGGCACTGATTGTATTGCTGGCGCATATCGGCAGCTATGTACCAGCAGCGAAAGCCACTATCGGGCCGGTGGATCGTATCTTTACCCGCGTGGGCGCAGCAGACGATCTGGCCTCCGGCCGCTCAACCTTTATGGTGGAAATGACCGAGACCGCCAATATCCTGCATAACGCCACGGAAAACAGCCTGGTGCTGATGGATGAGATTGGCCGTGGCACCTCCACCTACGACGGGCTTTCCTTAGCCTGGGCCTGTGCCGAAAACCTGGCCAGCCGCATCAAGGCTATGACGCTGTTTGCCACCCATTACTTTGAGCTGACTACCTTGCCGGAGAAAATGGAGGGCGTGGTTAACGTGCATCTGGATGCGCTGGAGCACGGTGATACCATTGCCTTTATGCATAGCGTACAAGATGGCGCTGCCAGTAAGAGCTACGGCTTGGCGGTAGCGGCGTTGGCTGGCGTACCGCGTGATGTGATCAAACGTGCGCGCCAGAAGCTGCGTGAGTTGGAGAGCCTCTCCAGCCAGACGGCGGCGGGTACGGTAGATGCCACCCAGATGACGTTGTTGAACGAAGAGGTGTCACCGGCGGTAGAAGCGTTGGAGACGTTGGATCCGGATTCTCTTTCGCCACGCCAGGCGTTGGAGTGGATCTACCGGTTGAAAAGCCTGGTCTGAGGCGGTTTAATTCCCTCAAGCACGTGTCCCCTCACCCTAACCCTCTCCCAAAGGGAGAGGGGACCGCCCGAGTTCGTTATCAATTACAGACACTGACCTGACCACGTTACTCGTCATCTTTCTTTTACGGAAAAACAGAATGATCACCGTACCTGATGACAACACCGTAACAGCCCCCTCTCCTTGTGGGAGAGGGTTGGGGTGAGGGGGTAACTAGCTAACCAAACAATCAGTAAGATCCCCACCCCAAACAGAAGCCAAATAACAGACATAAAAAAACGGTGAGCGTCATCAACGCTCACCGTTCTTATTTTATGACTATAACGCGTTTATTCGCGGAACAGTGCCTCAATACTCAGGCCCTGCATTTGCAGAATTTCACGCAGGCGGCGTAAGCCTTCAACCTGGATCTGACGAACACGCTCACGTGTCAGGCCAATCTCACGGCCAACATCTTCCAGCGTAGCCGCTTCATACCCTAACAGGCCGAAACGGCGAGCCAACACTTCACGCTGTTTGGCGTTCAATTCGAACAGCCATTTGACGATGCTCTGTTTCATATCATCGTCTTGCGTGGTGTCTTCAGGCCCGTTGTCTTTCTCGTCGGTCAGAATGTCCAACAGGGCTTTCTCTGAATCCCCACCCAACGGCGTATCGACAGAGGTGATACGTTCGTTCAGGCGCAGCATACGGCTGACGTCATCAACCGGTTTGTCGAGTTGCTCCGCAATCTCTTCAGCGCTGGGTTCATGATCCAGTTTATGAGAAAGCTCGCGCGCGGTGCGCAAGTAAACATTCAGTTCTTTGACGATATGGATCGGCAAACGGATAGTCCGGGTTTGATTCATGATCGCCCGTTCAATCGTCTGGCGGATCCACCAGGTCGCATAGGTGGAAAAACGGAAACCGCGCTCTGGGTCAAACTTTTCCACCGCACGGATCAGGCCAAGGTTACCCTCTTCGATCAGATCCAGCAGCGCCAGGCCGCGATTGCTATAACGACGGGCAATTTTCACTACCAGCCTCAGGTTACTTTCTATCATGCGGCGGCGGGACGGCACGTCTCCGCGCAGTGCACGCCGCGCAAAATAAACTTCTTCCTCTGCGGTCAACAGAGGGGAGTAACCGATTTCGCCCAGATAGAGCTGCGTGGCATCCAATACGCGTTGGGTAACACCTTGAGACAACAGTTCGTCTTCCGCCAAGTCATTCTCGCTGGTCTCTTCTTCTACCTGCGCTTTTTCATCGAATGACTCAGCCTCCATGGCGTTTTCATCGAAATCTGCATCGTCATGTAACTCGTTAACTTTCAGCGTATTTTGGCTCATAAAGCGGCTCCTACCCGTGATACCGCGAGCAGAATACAGCGCATTCTGCCCAATCTATCGCTGCGGAAGGTAACGCAGCGGGTTTACGGATTTCCCCTTGTAACGAATCTCGAAATGCAAACGTACTGAACTGGTTCCGGTGCTTCCCATCGTTGCTATTTTCTGCCCCGCCTTAACTTCTTGTTGTTCCCGGACCAGCATGGTGTCGTTATGGGCGTAGGCACTCAAGTAATCATCGTTGTGTTTGATGATGATTAGATTACCGTAACCCCGCAAAGCGTTGCCTGCGTACACTACACGGCCATCGGCGGTAGCAACAATAGGCTGCCCACGGGAACCAGAGATATCGATACCTTTATTCCCACCTTCCGATGAGGAGAAGTTATCGATGATCTTACCGTCAGTTGGCCATTTCCAGGTGCTAACTGGGGCGCTGTTGCTAACGGTGCTCGCCGGTGGCGTAGCAGCTGGTGCGGTAACAGGAGCTGCGGCTGAGCCTGCCACAACGGCTCCTGATGCAGGTAACATTTTACCTACATTCTGTTTACTCGAGTTATCAGAATACGCGTTCGTTGATGGAGAATCAACCGTTGCAGTTTGTATCTGGCTGGTAGAAGGCGGTTTTGACACCGTACCAGTACCACCAGCTAACATCCCACCGCCGCCGTTGGCAGAACCACTCCCCAATTGCAGGGTTTGGCCGACTTCCAGGCTGTACGGCTGTGGAATATTATTGCGTTGGGCCAGATCGCGGAAATCGTTGCCGGTGATCCAGGCAATATAGAACAGCGTATCGCCACGCTTGACGGTATAGGTACTACCACCGCTGTAGCTCCCTTTGGGGATCGAGTTATAACTACGGTTGTAAACAATACGCCCCTGTGATGCATTACCGCCACCGGCGTTGGCCGATGCGGCGGCTCCACCACCACCGACGCTGCTGATAGGTGCCGAGGTAGAATTTTTATCCGAACAGCCAACTAACCACACACTTAACATCGTACACACCGCAACTCGGCGTAAAGAACTCATTGGGCTTCCCGTGCTCATGCTTCCCCCATAACAGCAATATCAAAAAATACCCTATACATCGTAGCCGAGCTTTGGCTTTCTCTCAGTTTCACAACGCAAGGTTTCCCCGGCCGATCCCTGAAAACCAGGAGATCACCCACCAAGGAGCTAAAAAATCGTGGCGCCAATGCTAGCCACATTGGCACGATCACGCCATAAGACAACTACATACTGGAACAATTCTATTGAAAATTAATATTATTCAGCTTGATGACCATGGTAGACGGGCGCAACATGCAGCGCCCCTACAAGTCTGTTATCCACCTTTATGACCGACCGGCTAAGCCAGTTCGCCCTTCACCAAGGGAACGAATCGCACCGCTTCAACGGTATCGATGGAAAATTCACCACCCCGCCGCTGAATGCATTGCAGTACCTGAGCCTGTTCGCCCACCGGCAACACCAAAATGCCACCTTCGTCCAACTGCTGCATCAACGCCTGCGGGATCTCCGGCGGCGCGGCCGTCACGATGATCGCATCAAATGGTCCACGCGAACCCCAACCTTGCCAACCGTCGCCATGGCGGGTTGAGACATTGTGCAGATCAAGCTGCTTAAGGCGACGCTTGGCCTGCCACTGTAGCCCTTTGATGCGTTCAACGGAGCAGACGTGCTGCACCATATGCGCCAGGATCGCGGTCTGATAACCCGAACCGGTGCCAATCTCCAGCACACGCGAGCTCGGTTGCAGATTCAGCAGCTCGGTCATGCGCGCTACCATATAAGGCTGAGAAATCGTCTGCCCCGAGCCAATCGGCAGGGCCGTGTTCTCATAGGCTTTATGGGCTAACGCTTCATCTACAAAACGCTCACGCGGTACGTTCTCGATTGCCTTGAGCAGCCGTTCGTCCCTGATCCCTTGCTGGCGCAGCTGTGCCAGCAGCGTTTGTATGCGTTTGTTCACCATTCCCCGCTAACCTCTGCTTTGGTTAACCATGTTGTCAGCACATCTTGCGCCCCGTAGGCGGTCAAATCCACCTGCAAAGGCGTGATCGACACGTAGCCCTGCTCCACGGCGGCAAAATCCGTGTCTGGGCCCGCATCGCATTTATCACCCGGCGGCCCGATCCAATACAGCATCTGGCCACGCGGATCCGCTTGGCTAAACACCTTATCGGCGGGATGCCGGCTGCCACAGCGGGTCACACATATCCCTTTAATTTCCGCCAACGGTAAATCAGGGACATTAATATTCAGGATTTTACCGGTACGCAGCGGTTCTTGTTGTAACGCGCGCAATATACGGCAGGTCACTACCGCCGCCGTCTCATAATGCTGATGACCGTTGAGCGACACCGCCAACGCGGGCAGCCCCAAGTGGCGGCCTTCCATCGCAGCAGCCACAGTGCCGGAATAGATAACGTCATCGCCGAGGTTTGGCCCGGCGTTGATACCGGACACCACGATCTCCGGTGCTGGCAGCATCAGTTCGTTAACGCCAAGGTAGACACAGTCCGTCGGGGTGCCCTGCTGCACGGCGATATCGCCGTTGGGCAACGTCAGCGTACGCAGCGGCGACTCCAACGTCAGCGCATTGGAAGAACCACTGCGGTTACGATCGGGGGCCACCACCTGCACTTCAGCAAACTCGCGCAACGCCGCCGCCAGAATCTGGATACCCGGGGCGCTAACGCCGTCGTCGTTGCTCAGGAGTATTCTCATATTGCAGTTAAACAGCTTTCTTGATAAAAGCGATAAAACGAGGATTTTGCCCTATTTTTTTACATCTATCTGTTTTTAATAAAATTTTCAATAGTAAGCCCAACCTGCCGTTTTACCTATTGTGACTTGCGTGGTACAGCAAGGCTTGCTCGCTGTTGTTGATAGTATTGGCCAAAACGGCCACCTATGCGATCTACTATACAATTCAACGGTCATCAGTGGCAAACGGGGCAGGATAGCCCCCTAGGCAAAGGGGCCAGGTTGAATACCTGAGGTAGGGTGAGGGCCGACGAGTTCGCCCCTCCAGACTATTGGGTCGTGGGCATATAAACAACACGCAGCTTGCCGGTGTAATCCCCCGCCGTTTTATCCGCCATTGAGAAGGCTGGCGTCGTCAGGGTCAGCGGGGCCGGTACGCAAAGTACCGGGGCACCACCGCCAGGTAGCACCACCATCCGCTGGATATTACGGCGGTTAGTATCGCTCCAGACGATTTCTGT
>NZ_JBNDIN010000015.1:0-129689 GCF_050434425.1 Serratia sp. 2723 | reverse complement strand
GGACCGTTCGAGTGGGTTTGCAAATTCGGTGGCGCACTTTGGATGAGTGGGCGATCAAGTTTGCTGAGATTATCTCTTTATTGCCAAATGTGCAGAGACTATCAGCTCCCTCTCCCTGTGGGAGAGGGTTGGGGTGAGGGGTTATTTATAGCCCGTGCAGATTACCGTGCTCTTTCAACCAGCGAGCGGTACGGCTAATGCCTTCTTCAAGCGAAACCACGGGTTGATAACCCAGTTCCTGCTGTGCGCGAGTGGTGTTCAGCGTCAGATCGAAATTGAGCTTCGCGACACTGTAATGGGTCAATACGGGTTCTTTATCGCTTTTACTGCCCAGCTTTTCCATGCCACGCGCCATCATATCCAGCATCGGGTAGGGCACCGAGCGGATGCGGCACTTCATGCCCAACTCATCGATCAGCTGTTGCAGCACGGTGCGTAGCGTGCAGGCTTGCTGGTTGGAGATGTTGTAGGCCCGTCCAGAAGGGGTGTCTTCCTTCACGGTGGCCAGCCACATGGCGTGTACTGCATTATCCAGATAGGTCATATCGACCAGTGCATCCCCGCCTCGCGGTAACAGCAGGCTGCCATAATGTTTGATCATATGCAGCAGGCGCGGCAGCATGATTTTGTCGTGTGGGCCAAATAGCCCCTGTGGGCGTAGGATGGTGAAGTGGGTTTGCGGGTTGGAGAGCGCCAACTGTTGCACCACCTGTTCCCCGGCGGCCTTGCTGCGAGCAAACTCGTTGGCATAACGAATCGGGCGGAAGTCTTCATCCACATTGCGGTGATGATGATAATCAAAGTAAATCGCTGGCGACGAAATATGAATGAACCGTTCCACACCGTAGGCCGCAGCCCATTCCCCCAAGCGGCGGGTAGCGCGGACGTTGGCCAGTTCGAAGGCTTCTTCCGTGCCCCAAGGGGAAGTGAAACCGGAGCAGTGCCACAGCACGTCCACATCCGCCAGCATGGCTTTGGCCTGCGAAGAGATCAGGTTGGTGAGATCGCAATGGATGAATTCGGCACCCATTTTTTCCAGCAGGCAACCCATGGCCTGATTGCGCCCGGTGGCACGTACTTTTATGCCTTGGCGGCGGAGATATTCAACGGCGTTACGGCCTAACCCACTGGTTGCACCGGTGACCAATACCTTCATAACTCACTCTGTTCTCACCAAAAGTCAGGATGCTGAGGGCGTTTTAGCGCACCCCGGCAAATAAGATGCCATTCTTTCGTGATTTTGTGCGCTATGCAATGAGAAAGGACCTAACCGAGACAGCAAACTGTGCGGTTGATCGACAATTAGACTAATGAGAGCGCTGGTTATCGTACTCTTCGGCCAATCGGGCAATCCGTTTGGCCATGCCACGGAAAATAAACAGGTGGGCAGGCATCATGACAAACCAGTATAACAGCCCGCTGAAACCGGCAGGATGCCACCAGGCGCGGACATCGAGCTGGCGACGATCGCCCAGGTCCTTGATGCTGAAGGTCAGGCGGCCAAGCCCCGGTGCTTTCATCCCAAACATCAATGCCAACTGCCGTAATGGCTTCTTGGTGATCACTTTCCAGCCATCGACCAGATCGCCGACTTCCAGTGTGTCACGCTGCGGTCGACCATAAACGACGCCGTTGCCGATCATATCGTCCATGCGGGCGCGGATTTGCCACAGGATGTTGGCGTAGAAGTATCCCTCCTTGCCACCCAACTGCTGCACGACGTGCCATAGCGCTTCACTGGAGGCCTGCGTATCCAGTTCACAGCCCGCATGTTTGGGGTAGAAACCGTAACCGGGCCGCCAGCGAGCGCGGGCTTCAGGATCGTAACCCCAGTCGGCAGAGTCGACCACCTCGTCTTCGCGGCGTAGCGTTTCCTTAACCGCCTCGTCAAAGGTTTGTAGTGGCTGTGGGATCAAGGCTTGCAGCGGTTTGCCATCGGCAGGTAAGTCATGGTTCAGCCCCTGGATAAGCGCGCTGGCAATCGAGGTTGGCACAGAAGTGATCATGCTGATAAACCATACCGAGATAAAGCGTGTCGGCAGCGGCACCGGGATCAGCCAGCGCTTTTTGCCGCTGATCTTGATAAAGCGCTCGAACAGGGTTTGGTAACTGATGTACTCCGGCCCGGCCACGTCAAAAATCCGGTTTTCCTGCGCCGGGTGTTGCAGTAGCTCGGTTAGGTAAGTGAGCAGGTTATCCAGTGCGACCGGGGACGATTTTGAGCGCACCCAACGCGGCGGCGTCAGGATCGGCAGGTTATAGACCATATCGCGCATAATCTCGAACGCGGCTGAACCAGGGCCAACCACGATACTGGCGCGCAATTCGGTGACGGGAATGCCGCTTTGGCGCAGGATCTCGCCGGTCAGTTTACGGGCGATAAGGTGAGGGGAGCTATTGCCCTCTGGTTGCAGTGCGCCAAGGAAAATAACCTGTTTAACGGTGGATCCTCGCAAGGCATCGCGCAGGTTTTCCGCCGCCTGGCGCTCCTTTTCGATAAAATCGTCGCCATCGCCCATGCCGTGGATCAGGTAGTAAACGGCATCGATCTGCCATAGCGCCGCCGTTAGCGTTTCTGGACGATAGATATCCACATAGCGGCAACTTACGTGCGGCCAGTTTTGCTCTTCCAACCATTCTATGCGGCGAGCTGCGGCGGTGATTTCGTGGCCCTGCTCGGTCAAACGGGGGATCAGGTGTTGGCCGATATAACCGCTGGCTCCAAGAACCAGAATTCGTTGGGAGGTCATTGCGCTGCCTTAGTTTATTGATGTTAATGTGAGCGTAGCTTTACCCGTCGTCTTTCAAGCTGCAGCGTTGTTACCTGCAGCTTGAAATCCATAGGGTATAGAATGACAAATTAGCGGGCTAAATGCACTTTTTGTATGGATATCAATAGTTGCATCTGCACGGTGGGCGGTTCACACTACGTGGCGATCAAGCAACGAGCCGATGTCCGATGAAAATCAATTCTCTGTGTTATTTCCTGCTGCTAATTGCCCTGGCTGGCAGCCTGTGTTTTCCCGCTCCGCTGTGGACGTGGTTGCTGCTGGTAAATCTGCTTACTCTGCTGATCTACGGTGCCGATAAACTGGCCGCCTGCAAAGGTTGGCAACGGGTGCCGGAAATCACCCTGCTGCTGTTCGGCGTGTTGGGCGGTTGGATAGGGGCCATTATCGGGCAACGGCTGTTCCGCCATAAAACACAGAAACAACCGTTCAAAACCTATTTTATCCTCAGCGTAGTGCTGAATCTGCTGCTGATACTGGCTGTGGGGTACTGGCTCTATGGCCGGTTGGTGGTTTGAGTTAGCGCAATGTGCGCAACTAAACGGGCGCAGCTGCGCCCGTTGTTATTAATCTGCGTTAAGGTTTCTTCTCGCCGACTATCACCGGTGCATATTCAACCGGCACCCACGCATAGCCTTTACCTTCGACGCGCACATGGCCCAGGCCAGGGAAGGGTAAATGCGCCCCGCCAACCCATAGCTTGTTTTCAGCCGCATCGGCAAACACCTTCTGCCGGGTAGCGATTGCCTGTCTGGAGTCTGTGTCAAAGTCCACCGCCACTTCAGGTTTGGCGAACTGCAAAGAGTGGCTGTGGACGATATCCCCCCACAGCAGCAGTTTCTGGCCGCCGGAGCTGAACAGGTAAGAGGCATGCCCAGGCGTATGGCCCGGTGTCGCTATCACCTCCAACCCAGGAAGCAAATGCTCTCCAGGGCTGTACAGTTTCAGCTTGCCCTGTTCGGCATAAGGGGCCACGGCGTCTTGGGCCATCTTGAACATCGGCTGCGCGTCCTTCGGGGCTTTGAGCGCCATCTCTTTACTCAGCCAATAATCCCCATCGGCCTTGGAGGCATAGACAGTGGCGTTAGGGAAGGCGGCCTTGCCCTGATCGGTGATGCCGCAGGCGTGATCGGGGTGCAGATGCGTCAGCAATATCATATCGACCTGCTCAGGCTGATACCCGGCCGCGCGCAAGTTGTTCTTGATGGCCCCCAACGTCGGCCCAAAACACTGCGAGGTACCGGCATCAACCAGAACCAGATGCGTACCGGTATTCACCAGAAACGCGTTAACCGCCGTCTGTATGCCTGACTGACTATCGGTAAACATGCGGGCGAACAGCTTTTGCATATCCGGCTCGCTGACACCATGGAATAGCTTGGCGTCCAGTTTGACGTAACCGTCGTACAGCGCTGTCACCTCCAGGTTACCCAACATCATGCGGTAATAGCCAGGAGCCTGCGTTTGCTGTTGGGCCGGCGCCGGGGCGGCGCTAGCTGGCAAGGTAAACATCATTCCACTGCTAACGAGGGTGAGAGCTAATAACGTCTGGCGAAATTTATGACTCATAGATGATATCCCTTCAGGTATTGGAACTAGGCTGATATAGCGGGTTTGGCGAGAACCGGGAAGTGGGGGCACCACCCGGAGTTACTGCAAAAAAGTTAGGCGTGCTGCTGCAAGAATTCCCGCCACAGATCGACCACTTTTTGCAGGTCCTGGCGGCTAACGTTGAGGTGCGTCAGGATACGGGTCAACGGCCCGGCGCTGAGCAACACGCCACGTTCACGCATCCAGGGGCCGAGTTTAGCCGCCAGTTCCGGGGATTGGCGCAGGTACAGCACGTTGGTTTGTGCGCCCGGTTCGGCGATATCCACGCCAATGTCACGTAGCTGCTGTTCGAGCCATTTGGCGTTGTCATGATCTTCTTTCAGCCGCTCGACGTTGTGCTCCAGCGCATAGAGCCCGGCCGCCGCCAGAATGCCGGCCTGGCGCATACCGCCACCGGTCATCTTGCGCCAGCGGATGGCGCGTTGAATAAACGCTTCGCTACCGCATAACAGCGAACCAACCGGTGCACCCAGACCTTTCGACAGGCAAATGGTGAAGGTGTCGCAATACTGGGCAAGAGTTTTCAGCGGCACGTTCAACGCCACTGCCGCGTTGAAAATGCGCGCGCCGTCGATGTGTAGGGCCAGCTTGTGCTCACGAGTGAACTGCCAGGCCTGTTGCAGATATTCCAGCGGTAGCACGCGGCCGCTGATGGTGTTTTCCAGGCTAAGCAAACGGGTCTTGGCGAAGTGAATATCATCGGGCTTGATGGCTGCGGCGACTTTGTCTAACGGCAGTGTGCCATCGGGGTTAGCCTCGATCGGCTGGGGCTGAATGCTGCCTAGCACTGCGGCACCACCGGCTTCATATTTGTAGTTATGCGCCTGCTGGCCAACGATATATTCCTCACCACGCTGGCAATGGCTCAGCAGGGCTACCAGGTTGGCCTGGGTGCCGGTGGGCAGGAATAATGCAGCCTCTTTGCCAGAGAGCCTGACGGCTTCGGCCTGGAGGGCGTTGACGGTGGGATCGTCACCATATACGTCGTCGCCGACGTCCGCCTGCGCCATGGCGGTACGCATCTCTGCGCTAGGTTGGGTAACGGTGTCACTGCGTAAATCGATAAGCATACGGATCCTTGGTAGCCGATGAGGAAAAGGCTTTCATCATAACCGGATTGGCGCGGGGCAAAAGCGGAAAATGCAGGGGACAACCAACTTCATTGTCCCCAGAAGCGATTAACGCAGCCAGTTGGTTTTAGCCAGTTCGACGACCTCATCACCTCGGCCATTGATGATGGCGCGCAGCATATACAGACTGAACCCTTTAGCCTGTTCGAATTTGATCTGCGGCGGCATCGCCAGCTCTTGCTTGGCCGTGACCACGTCGAGCAGGGCCGGGCCAGGGTGTGCCAACATTTCCTGCAATGCCGCGTCCAGCTCGGAGGCCTTTTCTACCCGAATGCCTTTGATGCCTGCCGCATTGGCGATGGCGGCAAAGTCCGGGTTGTGCAGATCGGTGCCATCGGTAAGGTAGCCACCGGCCTTCATCTCCATCGCCACAAAGCCCAGCACGCTGTTATTGAATACCACCACCTTGACCGGCAGCTTCAACTGGGCCAGCGACAGAAAATCCCCCATCAGCATGGTGAAGCCACCGTCACCGCACATGGCGATCACCTGTTTATCCGGTTCGGTGGCCTGGGCACCTATCGCCTGCGGCATGGCGTTGGCCATTGAGCCATGGTTGAACGAACCGAGCAGGCGGCGTTTGCCGTTCATTTTCAAATACCGAGCTGCCCACACCGTTGGCGTGCCGACATCGCAGGTGAAGATGGCGTCATCCG
This sequence comes from Serratia sp. 2723, assembly GCF_050434425.1. NCBI lineage: Bacteria > Pseudomonadati > Pseudomonadota > Gammaproteobacteria > Enterobacterales > Yersiniaceae > Serratia > Serratia sp. 2723. The sequence continues at coordinate 123,503 of NZ_JBNDIN010000015.1, read as the reverse complement.
TGGCTGAGTTGCTGATTTGCTGTGCCAGATACTGGGGGTGGATCGGCTGGTCATCGTTCGCAGTAGCCAACCCGTCGAGATCTTTACGCGCCTCCCGGTAATGCTCCAGCGCCTTATCCAGGAACTTGCGGTCGCTCTTGGCTTGCAGCTGTGGCAGCAAGGCGCTGAGCGTCGTTTTGATATCGCCCATCAGCGCCATATTGACCGGGCAATGGGCGCCGATGCTGCCGGGGTTGATATCGATCTGAATGATATTGGCCTGGGTCGGATAAAACGCCCGATAAGGGAACTGAGTGCCTAGCAGCACCAGGGTATCCGCGTTCATCATGGCGTGGTAGCCGGAGGAGAAACCGATCAGCCCGGTCATGCCGACGCTGTAAGGGTTATCCCATTCGATATGCTCTTTACCGCGCAGGGCGTGCACAATCGGGGCCTGCAACAGTTCTGCCAGTTTGACGACTTCGTCATGCGATCCGGCGCAGCCGCTGCCGCACATCAGGGTAATATTTTTGGCGTTGTTCAGCGTTTCTGCCAGTTTTTGCAACTCGCTCATCGGTGGCTGCATCAATGGGTGTGCAGGCGTATGCCACACCATGCTGGCATCTTCTGGGGCCATTTGCAGAGCGACATCCCCCGGCAGCACAATCACCGAGACGCCACGGTTGAGGATCGCTTTACGCATGGCGATCTCAAGCACTCGCGGCAGTTGCTCTGGGTTGGACACCAGCTCGCAGTAGTGGCTGCATTCACGGAACAGCTCTTGCGGGTGAGTCTCCTGGAAGTAGCCGCTGCCGATCTCGCTGGAAGGAATATGAGCGGCGATGGCCAGCACCGGGACGTGATTGCGGTGGCAATCGAACAGGCCGTTGATCAGGTGCAGGTTGCCGGGGCCACAAGAACCTGCGCAGACCGCCAGTTGGCCAGTGAGCTGCGCTTCGGCACCGGCGGCAAAGGCGGCGACCTCCTCGTGGCGGGTGCCCATCCAGGCGATGGTTCCCATCCGGTGCAGGCTGTCACTCAGGCCGTTGAGTGAATCGCCAGTAACGCCCCAAATCCGTTTTATACCTGCCTGTTCCAGCGTTTTGGCGATCAGCGTGGCTACTGTTTGCTTCATCGTTCCTCCAGTCATTATCCAAAATGAGGGGTACTCGCCCGGTCAGAGGCAAACAGAAAGTGTAGAAGGGCATTAGGGGATACGCTTATCGATATGTGCCCCATCGGGAAGATGGGGCAAAGCTTCAGGCGAGGGTGACGTCACTTTGTAGCTGGCAACTACAGGCCAGCACGTAGCCCTGTTCGATTTCCGCCGGGGTTAACGTCATGGTGCTGGTGGTGGTGTATTGGCCATCGATAATACGGGTTTTGCACGAGCCGCAAACGCCAGCACGGCAGGCGGCATTGACCGGTAATTTATGGGCTTCTAAAGCGGCGAGCAAGGTGCTGCCGACCGGCACGCGGAATTCACGCAGCGGCTGACCGATGCGCAATGTTAACTGTTCACTTTTCCCATCATCCTGCTCTGCCGAGGTGTGGAACTGTTCCTGGTGGAAGTTGGCAGTGGGGACGCCGAGTCCCAGGCAAAGCTGCTCAACCTGTTGCATGTAAGGGGCCGGGCCGCAGGTCATCACGGTACGTAAGGCGATATCCGGCGCGGCCTGTTGCAACACTTGCTCATTGATGCGGCCAGACAGGAAACCGGGCTGCGCATCCTGCTCTGCCATCAAGGTCAGTTGCAATTGTGGATGGGCGGCACATAGCCGTTGCCACTGTTCGGCAAAAATGACATCGGCAGGGGTGCGGACGTTAAAGATCACTCGGATATCGCATTGCGGTTTGTTCACCAGCAGCCAGCGGCACATCGACATGATCGGCGTGACGCCACAGCCGGCAGCCAGCATCAGGTAGCGATCGCTGGGGTGTTGCACGCAGCTGAATTCTCCCTGGGCGTCTGATAGCCAAAGTGTTTGGCCAAGTTTGACCTCTTGCGTCAGCCAGCGTGAGCCGAGGCCATCCGCCAGGCAACGCACGCTGATGCTGATAAAAGGACTCAGGCCGGGTGAAGAGGAGAGGGTATAGGCACGTAGCGTGTCTTCACTGTTGCGAATGCTGACCAACGCAAACTGACCGGGTTGATAAGGATAAAAGTCGTTATTGATCAGGTTCAGCGTCCAGACGTCGGCGGTTTCCTGGTGCAGGGAGTGCACCTGCATCGGGTTGGGGCAAAGTGGGCTGGGTTGGCTCATAGGGCACCTCAAAACAAACGGGGCCGCCGCGATGGGCAGCCCCGGAACAACGGCCTTAGCCGAGAAGGGTTTGCATATCCTGCTCTACGGTGGTGACCGAACGCAGGCCGAATTTTTCATTCAGCACCGCCAACAGATTGTCGGTCAGGAACGCCGGGGCGCTTGGGCCGGTGACGATATTTTTCACCCCTAGCGACAGCAGCGTCAGCAGAATGACGATCGCTTTCTGCTCGAACCACGACAGCACCAGGCTGAGCGGCAGATCGTTGACCGTGCCACCGACTTTCTCGGCGAGTTTGACTGCCAGCATCACGGCGGAATAGGCGTCGTTACATTGGCCAACGTCCAGCAGGCGCGGTAGCCCTTCCAGCGTGCCGAAGTCCAGCTTGTTGAAGCGGTATTTACCGCACCCCAGCGTCATGATCAGGCAATCTTGCGGTACGCTGCGGGCAAAATCGGTGAAATAGCTGCGTTCGTCACGGCTGCCGTCACAGCCACCCACCAGGAATACGTGGCGCAACTTTTTCTGAACTACCAGGTCAACCACGGTGTCGGCGGCGCTGAGCAGAACCTGACGGCCAAAACCGACGGTGATCAACTGTTCAATCTCGCTGTAAGGGAAGCCAGCCAACTGCTGCGCCTGAGCGATCACGGTGCTGAAATCATCCCCTTCCAGATGATTGACGCCAGGCCAGCCAACGATGCTGCGCGTCCAGATACGATCGCCATAATTGCCGACGTTCGGATCGATAATGCAGTTGGAGGTCATGACGATCGAACCCGGGAATTTGGCGAATTCGGTCTGCTGATTCTGCCAGCCGCTGCCGTAGTTACCTACCAGATGCGGGAATTTTTTCAGTTCCGGATAGCCATGGGCCGGTAACATTTCGCCGTGGGTATACACGTTGATGCCGGTGCCTGCGGTCTGTTCCAGCAGCAAGCGCAGATCTTTCAGGTCGTGGCCGGAAATCAGGATCGCTTTGCCTGCTACCGGGCGCACGTTGACCGTAGTCGGCTGCGGATCGCCGAAGGCGCCGGTTTCACCGCGATCCAGAATCGCCATCACGCTGAAGTTCATTTTGCCGATGGCCATCGAGTTGTTCAGCAGGGTGTCCAGATCGCTCGGTTGGGTGCCCAGCCAGGCCATGAAGGCGTGGTAGTCGGCATAGATCTGGTTGTCGAACTGGCCCAGCACATGGGCATGTTCCATATAGGCGGCGGCCCCTTTCAGGCCGTACAGGCACAGCATACGCAGGCCGTGGATATCGTCGCCTACCTCGGCTTTATCTTTATTGAGGGCAAACAGCGCAGCCTGTTGCAACAGCGCAGGCATATCGTTGCCGGCCAGTTGCAACTGGGCCAACGGGTGATCGACTTGTACACTAGCGTCGAGCAGGCGGCAGCGAACCGCCAGCGAGTCACGCAGGGCAATGGTGTCACGTGCGTAGCCGATAATGCGTTCGGAATCGAAGTTAACGTTGGTCAGCGTAGAGAAGAAGGCGCGTGGGGAGAAACTGTCGACATCATGATCGATAATGCCTAATGCACGCGCCTGCAGGGCCCAGGCAGATAGCCCTTGCAGCGCCGCTATCAACAGATCCTGCAGGTCGGAGGTTTCTGCCGTTTTGCCGCACATCCCTTGAGCGTAGGAGCAGCCGTTACCTGCTGGTGTCCGGATGGTTTGTTCACATTGCACACAGAACATAATCGCTTCCTTTTTTAAAGTTGCATTTATAATGCTTGTTTTAAGCATAGATCGATGACGCAACCTTAAAAAGGCTTTTGTGAAACAACGTTAACAAAGTTTGATTTAGAACAAGTTGGCGTGCGGATGGGAATTATTACGTTTTGCTCTACGGGCACGGCGAACCGCGCCCGTAGACGTCAGGAGAACAGGGCGATTAGCACCGGAGCCAACAGGCTCAGCAAGAATCCGTGCACGATGGCCGGAGGCACCATTTCTATCCCGCCGCTGCGTTGTAGCACCGGCAGCGTGAAGTCCATCGAAGTGGCACCACATAAACCCAATGCAGAGGAGCGGCTGCGACGCACCAGCGTAGGGAGCAGCATGATCGCCACCAGCTCACGCGCCAGATCGTTGAAGAAGGCGGCGCTGCCCATCACTGGGCCATAGGCGTCGGTGATCAGGATGCCGGAAAGGGAATACCAGCCAAAGCCTGAAGCCATTGCCAAACCCGCTTTCAGCGGCAGCCCCAGCAGCAGTGCGGCCACGGCACCACCCACCAGCGAACTGATCGCCACCACCACGGCGACCATCATGCCACGGCGATTGAGGGCAATCTGGCGCAGCGTCATCCCACTGTTGCGTAGCTGCGCACCTACCAGAAGCAGCAGAAACAGCAGGGCGTATTCACTACCTTGACCGGCAAATTGCAGCCAGTGCCACTGGGTGAGGCCCAAGGCAAAGCCGCCAATCACCACTCCACAGAGTTTCAGAGACTCCAATGCCATATGCAGGCGCGAGGGCAAGGTTTCTTGCTTGTGGGTACTGTGCCAGGGGCGGTGGCGTTCAAACAGTGATAACCACAGAAGATTGGCGCAGAAAATACACAGAAAAAACACCAGGGTATACTGAAAGATCAGCAGCAGATTACTGCTGAGGTTTTCCAGGAATGCCAGGCTGATCCCCATAATGAACAGGATCACATACACCATCCAGCTCAGCAGGCGGTTAATGGCCCGGATCAGGGTGACGCTACGCAAGGGGACAAGATAACCGACGATCAGCGGTATCAATATAATCAGCAGTCCTGAGTACATGTGAAACTAGCGTCCTTTAATCTGGAGAGAGTACGGCAAACCTAACACGCTAACCAAAATGGGCTAAGGAGTAAAGTGGCGGATTTACGCGCTTTGCAGCACGCTGTGACAATGTCTGCTTGACCTGCAATGGCTTTATTGCTCATCCTCAAGGTATCAGGCGAATAAAGGAGTCAGCAGATGTACCTGGAGCGTATTGAGATTGTAGGATTCCGCGGTATCAACCGGCTTTCACTGACGCTGGATGATAATACCGTGCTACTCGGGGAAAATGCCTGGGGCAAGTCCAGCCTGCTGGACGCCATGACCTTTTTGCTGGCCCCCGAACAGACGCTGTACCGCTTTGAAGCCAAGGATTTCTACTTCCCGCCAGGCGATGAGGCGGCCAAAGATCGTCATTTGCAGATTATCTTCACCTTTTGCGAAAAGGATACCGGCCATGCGCATCTGCCGCGCTATCGCCATCTTTCGCCGCTGTGGTCGAAGGGGGAAGATAACCTGAGCCGCATTCACTACTGCTGCGAAGGGGAATTAGATGATGATGGCACGGTATGTACCTGGCGGCGTTTTCTTGATGCCGATGGCAACGCCTTGCACCTGCACCATATCGATCAACTGGTACACGCCCTGATCCGTATTCATCCGGTGCTGCGGCTGCGTGATGCGCGCTTTATCCGCCGCCTGCGGCCCAGCTCACTCAGCGATCGCCTCCCTGCCGATAACGAAGCCCTGGCACAGCAGTTGGATCAACTGACGCGTGAACTGGTGCGTAATCCGCAAAAGCTGACCAACTTCGAACTGCGGCAGGGGCTAGCGGCGATGCAGCAGTTGCTTGAACACTATTTTGCCGAGCAAGGCTCACAGGTTGCGGGGCCTCGTCGCCATCGTCAGCCGCCGGAACAGCAGGCGTGGCGTTCGTTGGACAGCATCAACCGCATGATAGCCGAACCTAACAGCCGCAGCATGCGACTGATCCTGCTGGGGATGTTCTCTACGTTGCTGCAGGCCAAGGGCAACGTAAAACTCGATCCCCATGCCCGGCCATTATTGCTGGTAGAAGACCCGGAAACGCGCCTGCATCCCATCATGCTGTCGGTGGCCTGGGGATTGCTCAACCAGATGCCGTTGCAGCGCATTACCACCACCAACTCCAGCGAACTGGTGTCGCTGGTGCCGGTGGAGCATATTTGCCGCCTGGTGCGCGAATCGGCCCGGGTTGCCACCTATCGCCTTGGGCCTAAGGGGCTAAGTGCGGAGGACGGGCGGCGCATCGCGTTCCACATCCGCTTTAACCGGCCTGCCTCGCTGTTTGCCCGCTGCTGGCTGCTGGTGGAAGGGGAAACCGAGGTCTGGCTGCTCAACGAACTGGCGCGCCAGTGTGGCTATCGTTTCGAGTCCGAAGGTGTGCGGGTCATTGAGTTTGCCCAATGCGGGCTGAAACCCTTGCTGAAGTTTGCCCGGCGCATGGGCATTGAATGGCACGCTCTGGTGGATGGCGACGAAGCCGGCAAGAAATACGCCAATACCGTGCGCAGCATGCTGGATAACCATGAAGATAACGAGCGCGATCGCCTGACCGCGCTGCCTGCACCGGATATGGAACACTTCATGTATCGGGAGGGATTCAGCCCTGTCTATCATCGGGTGGCCTCGATCCCGTTAAAGGTACAGATGCCGGTGCGTAAGGTGATCCTCAAAGCGGTGCATCACACTTCCAAACCCGACCTGGCGATTGAAGTGGCCATGCAGGCCGGGGCGTGGGGCACCGACTCGGTGCCACCGCTGTTGAAGAAAATGTTCTCCCGTGTGATGTGGCTGGCGCGGGGCCGGGCGGACTAAGAAAAGTGTTTGCCAATCCCCTGTTGGAGCTCATCCAGTAACTGGTAACGGCGGCGATATTCCGCGCGTTTTTTGCTGGCGATGGTTTCCATCGGCTTGCGGCTAATGCGCTCGGGTAACAGGAAATAGCCGTTATCGAGTTGCTTGCCGCCCATGGAAAGCCAGAACTGATCGTAATCGGCATGCAGCTGATTTTTCTTTTTGTGGTGGTAGCGCCAGTTTTGGTAAATATGGGTGGTGTTGCCTACCGCGATCAACTGCCGGATACCCAACTGTTGGGCCAGTTGGCAAATGCCTTCCAACACCAGGCGTTTTGGAAACAGGCCGTGGCAGGCTTTGGTCGTATTCTGGATCTCAGCGTGCGGCACCGCGCAATTGGCGCCTTGCATACCGCCGATAAATAGCGTGGGTTGTTGCTGGTAATTCATCAAGGTGAAGGTCATTTCAGCTAGCATGACCCCTTGGCTATTGCGTAACAGCAGGGTCGTTTCACCCTCTTTATTCAAGTGGTCCAGAGATGCCAGTTGCAGGCAGATCTGCTCACCATTTTTGTCCTGTGCGCGGCTTAAGGTAAAGGGATGGCTACCCAGCTGGCCGAGGTGCATCTTCAGCGGCATGCGTTGGGCGAGCAGATCGTAGTGATCGCGCAGGGCAAACAGACGGTCGATACGGCTCATGTTGTTCGCCAGATAGGGGCGATGCAGTTTGCATGGCAGATTGGGCTGTGCGCGTAAAATCTCATCCAGTCGAGGGTTGGCGGCCAGCGTATTGAGCAGGCTGCGAGTCGTGGGCCAGCAGAGCAGCGAACGGCCAAGAAACTTAAGGCGGAATGACGTTTTTTTCCAGGCATTGCTGGGCACTTTCTCGCCATTGATCAGTGCCGTCATCAGTTGGCTGGCCGGTTTGGCCGATATGAGTGGATAGCTGAGCTGAGACATGATGAAATCCTGGTCTGTGTCTAAATGACCATTTCAGCAAGGCTTTACTAAACAGGAGTTCAATACAGCATGGCAAAATTGCATTGCTCGAAATACGTTGAGCCTGGGTTTAGTTATCGGAAATGCAACATGATAATTTACTTGAGTTGCCATGGTTGGCAGCCTGAGAACGACAGGAAATAGGTAGGAACAGAATTAATGTGGTTATTCAAAGGTAAAAAACGCGGGTTGCTGGTGTGCGCCGTTCTGGTGGTGCTTGCCATTGTGGCTTATTGGCGCTTTAGCCATCCGGCCCCGGTGGAGTTTAAAACCGTCAAGGTGGCTAAACGCGATCTGGAGCAAAGCGTATTGGCAACCGGCCAACTGGACGCGGTGCGTAAGGTTGATGTGGGGGCCCAGGTCAGCGGACAACTCGAGAGTCTGAAGGTTGAGATTGGCGATAAGGTGCAAAAAGGCCAACTGCTCGGCATTATCGATCCTCAGCAGGCGCAAAACAGCATTCGTGAAGGCGAAGCCACGCTACAAGAACTGCAAGCCCAGCTGCAACAGGCACTGGCGGAGCAGCAACTGGCGGCGGTGACCTTGCAGCGTAACCGCGAACTGGCCAAGGTGCAGGCGGTGTCGCGCCAGGATTTGGATAAGGCCAGCACCGAGCTGGCGGTAAAAAAAGCGCAGGTTGCAACCACCAGAGCGCAGATTGCCAAAAATCAGGCCAGCCTGGATACCGCCAAGATCAATCTGACCTATACCCGTATCGAAGCGCCGATGGACGGTGATGTGGTACAGATCACCACCTTGCAGGGTCAGACGGTGATCGCCGCGCAGCAAGCGCCCAACATTCTGACGTTGGCAGACATGAGCACCATGCTGGTGAAGGCCCAGGTTTCCGAGGCGGACGTGATCCACCTCAAGCCGGGGCTGAAAGCCTGGTTTACCGTACTCGGGGATCCGAGCAAACGTTTTGACGGCGTGCTGAAAGACATTCAGCCTACGCCAGAAAAGGTCAACAACGCCATTTTCTATTACGCACGTTTCGAAGTACCAAACCCACAGGGTTTGCTGCGTCTGCAAATGACCGCGCAGGTGCATATTCAGCTGGCTGGCGTCAGCGATGCGCTGGTGATCCCGCTGGCGGCATTGGGGGATCAGATCGCCGATAACCGTTACCACATTTCGGTGCTGAATCAGGGCAAGGAAGAGAAGCGGGAAGTCACGATCGGCATTCGCAACAATGTGGATGTGCAGATTGTCAGCGGATTGCAGGCCAGTGAAGAGGTTATCGTCAGCCGTGGCGGCGCGGAGGCCAGCTGATGACGGCACTGTTAGAACTGAGTGATATCCGGCGCAGCTACCTCTCCGGCGATCAGACCGTAGACGTGCTGAAAAACGTCAGTCTGCGCATTGATGCCGGTGAGATGGTGGCGATTATGGGGGCTTCCGGCTCCGGTAAATCGACGCTGATGAACATTCTTGGTTGCCTGGACAAGCCCAGCGCCGGAACTTACCGCGTAGCCGGGCAGGACGTGGCAACGCTGGATGGCGATGCGCTGGCCCAACTGCGGCGCGAGCATTTTGGCTTTATCTTCCAGCGTTATCATCTGCTACCCCATCTGAGTGCGGCGCATAACGTGGAGGTGCCTGCGGTTTATGCCGGGCTGGGCAAGGCTGCCCGGCGCGAAAGGGCGGCGGCCTTGCTGCAACGTCTGGGGCTGGGGGAACGTATCACCTACCGGCCAAGCCAGCTTTCGGGGGGGCAGCAGCAGCGTGTCAGTATTGCGCGGGCTTTGATGAACGGTGGCCAGGTGATCCTGGCGGATGAACCGACCGGTGCGCTCGACAGCCATTCTGGTGAAGAGGTGATGACGATCCTCAAGCAACTGCGCGAGCAGGGGCACACGGTGATTATTGTCACGCACGATCCGGCGGTAGCACAGCAGGCGGAGCGGATTATCGAGATCCGCGACGGGGAAATCATCGCCGACTCTCGGCCACAGGCGCAGGAAAACCCGCAGGCCAAGCTGCTGGATATGGCTACGCCAGCGCCTTCCTGGCAGCAGATGGCAGGGCGTTTCCGTGAGGCGTTGGTGATGGCTTGGCGCGCTATGGCGGCCAACAAGATGCGCACGGCGCTAACCATGCTGGGGATCATCATCGGCATTGCCTCGGTGGTCTCGATCCTGGTGATCGGCGACGCGGCCAAGCAGATGATCCTGGCAGACATCAAATCCATCGGCACCAATACCGTGGACGTCTATCCTGGCAAAGATTTTGGTGATGACGATCCCAGCTTCCGCCAGGCGTTGAAGTATGGCGATCTCAGCGCGTTGCGTGAGCAACCTTATGTCAGTGCGCTTTCGCCGAATATCAGCAGCAGCATGCGGCTGCGGTTTGGCAATATTGATGTGGCCGCCAACGTCGCAGGCGTCAGTGAACAATATTTTCGGGTTTACGGCATGGCGCTTTCCCAGGGGGTCGGTATCGATACCCTGCAGGTGCAATCCCAGGCACAGGTGGTGGTGATCGACGCCAATACCCAGCGGCGGCTGTTCCCGCATCAAAAAAACGTGGTGGGTGAGGTGATCCTGATCGGTAATATGCCAGCCACGGTGGTTGGTGTGGCGCAGGAAAAGCAGTCGATGTTCGGCAGCAGCAAGACGCTGAGCGTATGGGTGCCCTATAGCACGATGGCCAATCGCCTGATGGGCAACGATTATTTTGACTCGATCACCGTGCGTATCCGTGATGGCTACAACAGCCAGGAGGCGGAACAGCAGTTGACGCGGTTGCTGACGTTGCGCCACGGCAAGAAAGACTTCTTCACCTACAACATGGACAGCCTGGTGCAAACTGCGGAGAAAACCACCCGTACGCTGCAACTGTTTCTGACCCTGGTGGCGGTGATTTCGCTGGTGGTTGGTGGGATTGGGGTGATGAATATCATGCTGGTCTCGGTAACGGAAAGGACGCGAGAAATCGGCATTCGTATGGCGGTGGGGGCGCGCTCTGGCGATGTCCTGCAACAGTTCCTGATCGAGGCGGTGTTGGTGTGCCTGGTGGGGGGCGCATTGGGGATCGCGCTGTCGTTCGCGATTGGCCTGCTGGTGCAATTGGCGATGCCGGGCTGGCAGATCAGCTTCCCGCCGGTGGCCTTGCTGAGTGCGTTCTTGTGTTCCACCGGTATTGGCGTGGTGTTCGGCTATCTGCCAGCACGCAGCGCTGCACGGTTGAACCCGATTGACGCCCTGGCGCGTGAGTAACAATAAAAATAAAATGCCAGTCGTACGGCGGCTGGCATTTTGAATTGGCTGTGCAGAAGTGGCTGAAGGGGGGCGTTTAGGCCATTGCCTCGCTTTCCAGTGGCATGATCAGGCTCGCGTGGTTCCCTTTCGGCCCTTGATGCACGTCGAACCTGACCTGCTGGCCCGCTTTCAACGTTCGGTAGCCATCCATTTTAATTGTTGAATAATGCGCGAAGATATCTTCACCGCCGCCTTCCGGGCAGATAAAACCGAACCCTTTGGCGTTATTGAACCATTTAACAGTACCCGTCTCCATGTTGCTACATCCCTCGCAATGCTATTTTTAAGATGAGATGAATAACTGATCCAGGTGAGCACTCACTGGTCAAAAGACCAACAACTCACAAAATTACACTCTAGAGCAAATGATCAACACGTCAAGGGATCGGCCAATGAGCGCGTCGGGCAGTTCACCAAAGTTTGAAGTAGTTAACGCTATTGACATGGTTTGGTAACAAATTATGGCTGCGACAGGGGGGATTAATCGCGTTGTGCTGCGGCACGCTAACCGCGAAGATGGTAAAATAGTCTTGATAACCCCGTTTGAATAACCCGAACATGGCCCCATATACTGAGGCATGGCAGAGAAGATGAGCAGCGATGGGCAATAGCAACGATTGGCTAAATATTGAGCACTTGGCCGAAGAAAAACAAATCGATGCGGTAAAACCGCCGTCAATGTATAAAGTTATACTTAACAACGACGATTACACACCGATGGAATTTGTGATTGACGTTCTGCAAAAGTTCTTTTCTTATGATATTGAACGTGCAACGCAACTGATGCTCACGGTCCACTATCAAGGCAAGGCGATCTGCGGTGTTTTCACCGCCGAGGTCGCGGAAACCAAGGTGGTCCATGTGAACCGGTACGCAAGGGAGAATGAGCATCCGTTGCTCTGTACGCTGGAAAAAGCCTGAAAAGGCAATCTATTGGGGAGGTGCCTATGCTCAATCAAGAATTGGAACTCAGTCTCAACATGGCTTTCGCCAGAGCGCGCGAGCACAGACATGAGTTTATGACCGTGGAGCACCTGTTGCTGGCGTTACTCAGCAACCCTGCCGCGCGCGAAGCGCTCGAGGCTTGTACGGTGGATCTGGCCGCGTTACGTCAGGAGCTGGAAGCCTTTATCGAACAAACTACACCAACGCTGCCCACCAGCGAAGAGGAGCGCGACACCCAGCCGACGCTCAGCTTCCAGCGTGTGCTGCAGCGTGCGGTATTCCACGTGCAATCCTCCGGCCGGAGCGAAGTGAGCGGTGCCAACGTGTTGGTGGCGATCTTCAGCGAACAGGAGTCCCAGGCGGCATACCTGCTGCGTAAACACGACGTCAGCCGTCTGGACGTGGTGAACTTCATTTCACATGGTACACGTAAAGATGAGCCGGGCCAGGCACCTAATGCGGAAAACCCGGTAAACGAAGAGCAGCCTGGAGGGGAAGACCGTATGGAAAACTTCACCACCAACCTCAACCAACTGGCCCGTGTCGGCGGTATTGATCCGCTGATTGGCCGTGACCGTGAACTGGAGCGCGCCATTCAGGTGCTGTGCCGCCGCCGTAAAAACAACCCGCTGCTGGTGGGGGAATCCGGTGTAGGTAAAACCGCCATTGCCGAAGGGCTGGCCTGGCGGATCGTGCAGGGCGACGTGCCAGAGGTGATGGCAGACTGCACGCTCTACTCGCTGGATATTGGCTCATTGCTGGCGGGTACCAAATACCGTGGCGACTTCGAGAAACGCTTCAAAGCGCTGCTCAAACAGCTGGAGCAGGATAAAAACAGCATCCTGTTTATCGACGAAATTCACACCATCATCGGTGCCGGTGCGGCTTCCGGTGGGCAAGTGGATGCCGCCAATCTGATCAAACCGCTACTGTCGAGCGGCAAGATCCGGGTGATTGGCTCCACCACCTATCAGGAATTCAGCAATATTTTCGAAAAAGACCGTGCGTTGGCGCGTCGCTTCCAGAAAATAGACATTACCGAGCCGACGCCGGAAGAGACCATTCAGATCATCAACGGTCTGAAAACCAAGTACGAAGCGCACCATGACGTGCGTTACACCGCTAAAGCGGTACGTGCTGCGGTGGAGCTGTCGGTGAAATACATCAACGACCGTCATCTGCCGGACAAGGCGATCGATGTGATCGATGAGGCTGGTGCGCGTAGCCGGTTGCTGCCGGTGAACAAGCGTAAGAAAACGGTCAACGTGGCGGATATCGAATCCGTGGTTGCACGCATTGCGCGTATCCCGGAAAAAACCGTTTCCGCCAGCGATCGCGACGTGCTGAGAAGCCTGAGCGATCGCCTGAAAATGCTGGTGTTTGGCCAGGATCCGGCCATCGAGGCGCTGACCGAAGCGATCAAGATGAGCCGTGCCGGTCTGGGGCAGGATCGCAAGCCGGTGGGGTCCTTCCTGTTCGCCGGGCCGACCGGGGTGGGGAAAACCGAGGTTACCGTGCAGTTGGCGAAGGCGCTGGATATTGAGCTGCTGCGGTTTGATATGTCCGAATATATGGAACGTCATACCGTCAGCCGTCTGATTGGTGCGCCTCCGGGCTACGTCGGCTACGATCAGGGCGGCCTGCTGACCGATGCGGTGATCAAACATCCGCACGCGGTAGTATTGCTGGATGAAATCGAGAAGGCGCACCCGGACGTGTTCAACCTGCTGTTGCAGGTGATGGACAACGGAACGCTGACCGATAACAATGGCCGTAAAGCAGACTTCCGTAACGTGATCCTGGTGATGACCACCAACGCCGGGGTACGTGAAACGGAACGCAAATCGATTGGCCTGATCGAACAGGACAACAGCATCGACGCGATGGACGAGATCAAGAAGGTGTTTACGCCAGAATTCCGTAACCGTCTGGACAACGTCATCTGGTTCAACCACCTGTCTCCTGCGGTGATCCAGCAGGTGGTCGACAAGTTTATCGTCGAACTGCAGGCACAACTGGATGCCAAGGGCGTGTCGATGGAAGTGAGCGACGAAGCGCGTGACTGGCTGTCGGTGAAAGGCTATGACCGTGCGATGGGCGCTCGTCCAATGGCGCGTGTGATGCAGGAAAGCCTGAAAAAACCGCTGGCCAACGAACTGCTGTTTGGCTCTCTGGTTGACGGCGGCTCGGTGAAAGTCGAGCTGGACGCAGACAAGAAACAGCTGACTTACCACTTCCTCAGCGCCCAGAAGCGTAAAGCGGATGAAGGTGCGGTGCACTAAGCGGTAGGCTGGTAACGAAAAAGCGATGCCTTGGCATCGCTTTTTTTATACGTGAATTTCACGGACTACGAAATTGAACCAGGTCGGGGCGAATATGTTCGCCTCCAACAAAATGAGTGAGCCCTCTCAGTTTACCTGCGCCAACACAACTCGGTGGAGAACGTTGCTGCGGGGGTAAACGGAAAGGGCTCTTTTGAGGGATCACATCCTCGGTGTCGCCAGTGGCTGGCGACGGGTGAGCCGATTAACGGCTACGGAAGACAATGCGGCCTTTGCTCAGGTCGTACGGGGTCAGCTCTACAGTGACTTTGTCACCCGTCAGGATGCGGATATAGTTTTTGCGCATTTTACCGGAGATATGAGCGGTAACCACGTGCCCGTTTTCCAATTCAACACGGAACATGGTGTTCGGCAGCGTATCAAGAACGGTGCCCTGCATTTCAATATTGTCTTCTTTGGCCATCGAATCCTCTAGGTCTAACTACCTTAGTTTTTAACCGGCAAGATAATGCCGAAAAACCCACATTATGTAAAGGAGTGTCGGTGAACAATGCACCGATTCCACAAAATTAGTCAGTTTGGGAGGGCAGTTCAACCAGCTGTGGGGGTATGACTTGCGCTGTCCAGCATTCCGGCGCTAACACCCTGCGCTGAAGGTTGCTCAACTGCTGCAAAAATTGGCGGCGGGGAATTTCTCTCGCTCCAAGCCGGGCAGTGTGAGCGTTAAGCACCTGACAGTCAACCAATTCTCCACCATAACCGGCAAAATGGCGGCAAAACGCCCATAAAGCACACTTTGAAGCGTTGGTGGTGCGGCTGAACATCGATTCTCCGCAGAACAGAGCTCCCTGGGCGACACCATACAGGCCGCCGACCAGCTCTTCCCCCTGCCATACTTCAATGGAATGGGCGTGCCCGAGGTGATGCAGTTGTAAATAGGCTTGCTGCACCTGCTCGCCGATCCAGGTGCCTTCATCGGGGCGGTATGAGCAGGCGGCGATCACGGCGGCAAAATCATGATTAAGGGTAATGCGGAACGGCGGGTTGCGCAGGAATCGCTTGAGGCTGCGGCTGGCATGGAATTGCGCTGGGAACAGCACCGCCCGTGGGTCCGGTGACCACCAGAGGATGGCTTCCCCGGGCGAATACCAGGGGAAGATCCCGCGCTCATAGGCTGCCAGCAGCCGCGCAGGCGTCAGGTCACCGCCAATGGCCAGCAAACCGTTAGGATCGCGCAGGGCGGCCTCAGGTGAAGGAAACGCCACGGATTGCGATGACAGCTTAACAATGCGCATAAAACCTCTCAGCATCGCCCACGGGCGGTTTTACAGCGATAGATTACTGATACGTTGGCGGAATTGGGCGTAACGGCCAGGCTGGCGCATCAGTGCTGCGTGGCTGCCCTGTTCCACGATACTGCCGCCGTCCATCACGCAGATGCGATCGAAATGTTCCAGCCCATAGAGTCTGTGAGTCACCAGAATCAACGTTTTGCCCCGGCAATGCTGGCGGAGCAGGGCCAGGATCTGTTGCTCGGTTTCGGCATCCAGCCCTTCGGTTGGCTCATCCAGCAACAGTAACGGTGCCTGATGCAGCAGGGCGCGGGCAATGCCCAGACGGCGTTGCTCACCACCGGAAAGCTGGCGGCCACCTTCACCCAGCCAGGCATTCAGCCCCTCGTTTTCCAGCAGCTTATCCAGGCCGACTTGTTGCAGTGCGAGGTTTAACGCCTCATCGTTGGCCGCAGGTGCGGCGATACGCAGGTTTTCACGCAGGGTACTGCTGAAGATATGCACCCGTTGGCCCACTACCGTAGTCATGGCGCGCAGCGTAGATTCATCATAGCTGGCCAGTGGTTGCTCGTTGAGCAGGATTTGGCCAGCGTCGGCATTCCAGGCGCGGGTCAGCAATTGCAGCAGGGTCGATTTACCACAGCCGGTACGGCCCAACAGCGCGATATGCTCTCCAGCGGCGATGTTCAACGTCACGTTGTTCAACACCGGTAGCGGCTGGTCGGGATAGGTGAAGGATACCTCGCTCAACTGTAGCGCTGCGCCCGGCTGTGAGGCTGGACCGCTGGCAGGGAAGGTGACTTCTGGTTGCTGATCGATGATCTGCTTGACCCGGGTTGCCGAAGCGATTACCTGGCCCAGATGTTGGAACGCGGCGGCGACGGGCATCATGGCTTCAAAAGAGGCCAGGGCGGCAAAGGCAAACAGGGCAATCAGGGCCCCGGGTTGGGTATCGCCACCGATCCCCGCAGCGGCAAGCCACATCAATAGCGTGACGGTGAGGCCACTTGCCAGGATCATCAGCGCCTGGGCGATCCCCCCTAGCGAAGCCTGTTGCCACTGACGGCTCTGCCAGTGCTGTTCGGTTACATTGAGCTTCTGCCGGAAACCGTCCAGCGCGCCAAACACCACCAGTTCGGCCTGCCCCTGCAGCCAGGCGGTCAGGTCGGTACGGTACTGGCTGCGTAACAGGGTCAACGCTTCCCCGATGGGCTTACCTGCGCGATAGAAGACTGGCGGAACGGCCAGCAGCAGCAATAACAAAATTCCGCCTAGCGTCAGGGCTAACGGAACATCCAGCCAACTGAGGCCGAAGGTGGCTACCATAATCACCACCGCAGCGCTGACCATCGGCGAAATAACGCGCAGGTAGAGGTGATCGAGCGTATCGACGTCGGCAACCAGGCGGTTGAGCAGCTCGGCCTGACGGAAGCGGGCAATACCACCTGGTGACAGCGGCAGGATCTTGCGGAAGGTAAATACCCGCAGATGGGACAACACGCGGAAGGTGGCGTCATGGCTGACGACCCGTTCTGCATAACGCCCGGCGGTACGGAAGATTGCCGCGCCCCGTACGCCAGCGGCCGGTAGCATGTAGTTGAAGGTATACAACCCCGCCAGCCCGGCCAGCGAAGAGGCAGCCAGGAACCAGCCGGACAGCGCCAGCAGGCCGATACTGGCCAGCAGGGTGACGATAGCCAGCACAATACCCAGTAAAATCAGAAACGTGTGGCGGCGATACAACGCCAGGAATGGCAGCAAAACGCGCATGATTATAGCTCCCCGCTGCGGTGTGCAATCAGTTTGGCAAACAGACCGGGCTGGGTGCTGAGCGTGGCATAGTTGCCCTGCTGCACGATTTTGCCGCTGTCCATCACCCAAATCTGGTCATAATCTTCAGTATCTTCCAACTGGTGTGTGACCAACAGCGTGGTTTGCTGATGGGATGCGGCATTCAGCGCCTGCATCACCCAACGTTCGCTGTGGGCGTCCAGGCTGGCCGCAGGTTCATCCAGTAACAGCAAGCGACGGGGGCTGAGCAGCGCTCGCGCTACGGCCACACGCTGAGCTTGCCCAACGGAAAGGCGGGCAGCGCCATCGCCCAGATCGGTTGCCAACCCCTTTGGCAAATGCGGCAGGAATTCACTGACGTAAGCCTGTTCGACGGCCTGCTGCAATTGGGCCTCGCTGGCCTGCGGGTAGCCGAGCAAAATATTGTCCCGCAACGTTTGGGCTGGCAGATGGGGGTTTTGCCCCACCCAGCCCAGTTGCTGACGCCAGTTGACCGCAGCCAGCTCGCGCAGTTCGATGCCGTTGATCAGCAACGAGCCCCGATAGGGCAGAAAGCCCAGCAGCAGATTCAACAACGAACTCTTCCCGGCACCGCTAAGCCCGACCAAGGCAATGCGCTGGTTGGCAGGCAAGGTAAAATCAAGCGGCCCCGCAAGCACTACGCCATTCGGCGAGAGGATTTCCAACTGCTGAGCCTGCAAGGTCAGTGGTTCTTCGCTATTAAGCATTTGGGTGCCATTGCCAACCAGTTCACCCTCGGCAGCCAGGAAGGTTTCCAGCGCTTCGGCGGCGCCTACCGCTTGGGCTTTGGCATGGTAAAAGGCACCCAGATCGCGCAGCGGTTGGAAAAACTCCGGTGCCAGGATCAGCACCAGAAAACCGGCAAACAGCGTTACGCCAGTGCCGTAGCTGCCAAAGTCCAGTTCACCGAGGTAGGAGAAGCCAAAATAAACCGCCACCACGGCGATGGAAATCGAGGCGAAAAATTCCAGCACGGCGGAAGAGAGGAAGGCCAGGCGCAGCACTTCCATGGTGCGCTGGCGGAAATCCTCCGAGGATTTGGCAATGTGATCGGTTTCCGCCTGGCCGCGATTAAACAGGCGCAGGGTATCCAGGCCGCGCAGGCGATCGAGGAAATTGCCGCTGAGCCGTGCCAGCGCGACAAAGTTACGGCGGTTGGCATCGGCTGCCCCCATACCGACCAGCGCCATAAACAGCGGGATCAGCGGGGCGGTCGCCAACAGGATAAATCCGGCCGCCCAGTTGATCGGGAAGACGGTGATCAGGATCAGCACCGGGATAAACACGGCCAGATACATTTGTGGCAGATAGCGGGAATAGTAATCCTGCATGTCCTCGATCTGCTCAACGATGATGCTGGCCCAGCTCCCGGCGGGCTTGCCCTGGATCCAGGCGGGGCCAAGCTGTTGCAGCTTATCCATTACCTGTGCACGCATACGCTGGCGAATAACCTGCCCGCAGATGAAGCCGACCCGTTCGCGCAACCAGCTCAGGAAGGCGCGCAAGGCAAAGGTGGCGGCCAACCCGATAAACGACGAAACCAGTTCGCCACGGGGTTGATGCTCAATAATCAGCGCATGGAGCAGGGAGGCCAACAGCCAGGCCTGAGCGACGATCAAAATGCCGCTTGCCAGACCTAACAGCATGGATAAACGCAGCCAACGCTGCGCCAACGTACTCTGTGTTTTGAGCCAACGGGTTAACTGGTGCTGTCTGGTTTTTTTCATCAGGTGTCTGCGTCGCCGATGCCTGTTGTAGCAGGCGTGGTTAACGTACTGTTAAAAAAGTGTTTGTCTCAGCGGGAAATAAGACAAGTGAACGCTAATGTTACCTCGTCACTCGGTAGACGTGAAATAAATATGAGACTGATGGCAAAGTGGCAACGTTGTTGAATTGGTAGGAATCGCACATGTTCGACCGCAGGGGCGCCGCATGCTGCGCCCGCCTGGCACTGTAGCTAAGTAGTGAACCGGATGAGGAATATCTGCGGTTCCAAATTCCTTTCAAAATTCAGGCCATAGTGACGTTTTCGGTACAGGCTGGGCTGGAAATAAATAAAGCGGCCACTTGGCCGCCTCGGAAACGTTTGTCGCTGAAGAGTTATTTGACTTCGGCCTGCGCGATACCGTCGAGATAGCGTTCGGCATCCAGTGCGGCCATACAGCCCGTTCCGGCTGAAGTGATTGCCTGGCGGTAAATGTGATCCATGACGTCGCCTGCGGCAAATACACCGGGAATGGAGGTCTGGGTCGCGTTACCGTGAATACCGGACTGCACCTTGATATAGCCGTTTTCCAGCTCAAGCTGCCCGCCAAAGATCGCGGTGTTCGGGCTGTGACCGATCGCGATAAATACGCCGGCAAGCTCTAACTCTTTGGTTTGCTCTGCATCTTTGGTGCTGCGTAACCGCATCCCGGTGACGCCCATCTGATCGCCCAACACTTCGTCCAGCGTGCTGTCCGTATGCAGGATGATGTTGCCGTTCTTCACTTTTTCCATCAGGCGATTGATCAGGATCTTTTCGCTGCGGAAAGTGTCGCGGCGGTGCACCAGGTGAACTTCAGAGGCGATATTCGACAGATACAGCGCTTCTTCCACGGCGGTGTTGCCCCCACCGACCACGGCGACCTTCTGGTTGCGATAGAAGAAACCATCGCAGGTGGCACAGGCAGAGACCCCTTTGCCCTTGAAAGCCTCTTCCGATGGCAGACCTAAATAACGGGCCGATGCCCCAGTAGCGATAATCAAGGCATCGCAGGTATATTCACCGCTGTCACCAAACAGGCGGAAAGGACGGTTCTGCAGATCGACGCTGTTGATATGGTCAAACACGATCTGGGTGTCGAATTTTTCCGCGTGCTCACGCATCCGCTCCATCAGCGCCGGGCCGGTCAAGCCTTCGGCATCGCCTGGCCAGTTCTCGACTTCGGTGGTGGTGGTCAACTGACCGCCTTGCTCCATACCGGTGATCAATACCGGGTTCAGGTTCGCGCGCGCAGCATAAACCGCTGCGGTGTAGCCAGCCGGGCCAGAGCCCAGGATCAATAATTTGCTATGTTTAGCCGTGCCCATGAATAACCTCGTTTACCACAATGGCGGACAATGAAACCGATTGTAGGGAAAATGCGGCAGTAAAAAAAGCGCCAGGAGATGTTGTTACCGATTTGTTTGATAACCCGCGCCTATTAGCCGATATTTTATCCTTGGGCAGGGCGGGGTAATGGCAGCGATAATTTTGTACAGCAATGGGTCAAAAATGCGGTTTTTGTCGGGTTTATGTGGATAACTACCCGGTTTTGAATAAGGAAATTCTTGATAAAAAATCAGGTGCTCAGTTTTACTGGCGGTACGTTCTACTGATTTTACTTCTTTTGCTTTGACAATCCGCTGCGCATTTGCGAAAACATCATAGTGAAGAAGAAATTAACCCCGTGCCAGCAGCAAATCGTAGGCATTTTCGCCACCCAGGTAGAATATTGCCGGGGCGCGATGGGTGAGGGAGGGTTTGCCCTGGCGGCGGTTGATGGATTTCTGAACGTAAATCATTTGAATTCGTTGCCCGGAGGTGACAGACGGGCTGGGCAACGACGGAAGATGGTAGGAACGAGAAGCACAAGGGCGGTTGATATTACGTATCTTGTTCCCCTTGGGGGAATGAACCGCTGAACACAGGCATCGGGTCTTCGCTTGGAACCAATCCTTGCACATTGACGTTGGCTAGGGTGTGGCAAGTGCAGGGAAGAACATAAGAGAGACAATAATAATGGTAGATACTAAAAAACGCCCGGGTAAAGATCTTGACCGTATCGATCGCAACATCCTTAATGAGTTGCAGAAGGATGGGCGCATTTCGAACGTCGAACTTTCGAAGCGCGTGGGGTTATCCCCAACCCCTTGTTTGGAGCGTGTGCGCCGTCTTGAGCGTCAAGGCTTTATTCATGGGTATACCGCATTGCTTAACCCGCATTATCTGGATGCTTCCCTGCTGGTCTTCGTGGAAATCACGTTGAACCGCGGTGCGCCGGATGTGTTTGAGCAATTCAACTCTGCGGTGCAAAAGCTTGAAGAAATTCAGGAGTGTCATCTGGTTTCCGGTGATTTCGACTATCTGTTGAAAACCCGTGTGCCGGATATGTCAGCTTACCGTAAGCTGTTGGGCGAAACTCTGTTGCGTTTACCGGGGGTGAATGACACCCGTACTTACGTCGTGATGGAAGAAGTCAAACAGAGTAACCGTCTGGTTATCAAAACACGGTAAGGTGCAGGTGCAAAACCTGATTAAATTCGTTACACTCCTGTTTATTCATACAGTTTTGGCGCCGGGGAAACTTCTCGGCGCCGTTACTCTATCCGTCAACAGGAACCTGGAGTGCCTTTCTTGAGCCAGGAATACACAGAAGATAAAGAAGTTACCCTGAAAAAACTCAGCAGTGGGCGGCGTTTGCTCGAGGCTGTGTTGATCGTGGTGGCCATTTTTGCCGTTTACCTCATGGCTGCGTTGGTCAGTTTCAATCCTTCCGATCCTAGTTGGTCGCAAACTGCCTGGCATGAGCCTATCCACAATCTGGGCGGCGGAGTAGGCGCATGGTTGGCCGACACGTTGTTCTTCACCTTTGGGGTCCTTGCCTATGCGATCCCGCCGATTATGCTGGTGTTGTGTCTGTCGGGTTACCGTCAGCGCGATAACGGCGACTACGTCGATTTCTTTGGGCTCTCGTTACGTTTGATCGGCACATTGGCGCTGGTGCTTACCTCGTGTGGCCTGGCGGCGTTGAACGTTGACGATCTCTATTACTTCGCTTCCGGCGGGGTGATTGGCAGCCTGCTAAGCAATGCCATGTTGCCGTGGTTTAACGGCATTGGCGCCACCTTGGCGCTGCTCGGCATTTGGGCAGTGGGGCTGACGCTGTTCACCGGTTGGTCATGGCTGGTCATTGCGGAAAAAATTGGTGGTGTAGTGCTGGGCGCAGCTACCTTTATGACTAACCGTTCACGCCGTGAAGACCGCTATCACGACGATGACGATGTCGTGTTCGATGAGCACGAGGAAAGCGGCCAACATGTGGCACCTGCTGCTATGGCAGTAGATGAGGACGATGCGTTGTTCTCTGCCTCTTCCGTGACCGAAACCGCCGAAGAAGAAGCGCAAGATGCCGCAGATCCTTTATTGAGTGGGTTGCGTGCCAGCGATGATGACCTTCCGCTTGCCGAGCCAGCGCCGGTCGTTAGCGATATCCCGGCAATGCCGAAAGCGGCCGTTCAGGCTCCGGTCACCGTGGCCCCGACAGCGCCTGCTTCTATCAATCAGCATCCATTAACCCCTGCGCAGCCACAAGACACGCCACCGCTGTATTCGTTTGAACTGCCTGAAGAGACACCGGCACCGAGAACGACGCGCGTAGCGGAGCCTTATCGTGAGGAACATGAGCCGCGCCTGGGTGACTGGCAGACCCCTGTGACGCCAAAACCAGAGCCGTCACCGTTTGATTTCTCTGCGGCCCAGCGGGATAGCGACGATGTCATTGGCTCAACGGGTTTCAGCGCCAGAGAGGTCGTGAAGCCAGCGGTAGCCGCTGCGACCGCCGGCGTGGTTAACAACACCTTCATGCCTGCGTTTACTGCCACCAGCGATGCGAGTTCGCAGGTCAAGCAGGGCATCGGTCCGGAACTGCCACGGCCAAATCCGGTGCGTATTCCAACTCGGCGTGAGCTGGCTTCCTACGGCATCAAGCTGCCTTCGCAGCGTATTGCGGAACAGGAGCAGCGTAACCGTGGGGATGAGCCTCAGCCAGAACCGGTCAGCAATCCGCAGGAAGAAGATGAAGCCTTGCAAGAGGCCGCATTGCGTCAAGCTTTTGCCGAACAGCAAAGCCAGCGCTATGGCGAAGAGTATCAACAAGAAGAATATCAACAGGATGACGAAGATGCGCAGCGTGAGGCCGAACTCGGTCAGGCATTTGCCGCGCAGCAACAGGCACGCTATGGCGTAGAACAACCGCAGCCTGAACCAGAACCGGCTCCGGTGACTCGTCCGGTGGATACTCGCCAGGCCTACAGTTTCTCACCGATGGCAGATCTGGTGGATGACGGCCCAACCGAGCCGCTGTTTACCCTGTCGCCACAGCTTGAGGATAGCATCGAACAGGAAAGCGAGTTGGAAGACGATGTGCCGTTCGGGCAGTTTGAGCCTGAGGTGCCCGCTTATCAGGCACCGCGTCCACAAACTCCCCCTGCGCCGGGTTACCAGCCGCAACAGACTTATCAGCCACCCGTTCAGCAGCAACCGCCCGCGCCAGCGATGGACAGCCTGATCCATCCATTCCTGATGCGCAATGATATGCCGCTGCAGAAACCGACTACGCCACTGCCAACGCTGGATCTGTTGACCGAGGCCCCGAAAGAGGTCGAACCGGTCGATACCTTTGCGCTGGAACAGAAAGCGCGGCTGGTGGAAGCCAGCCTGGCGGATTATCGCGTCAAGGCTGACGTGGTCGATATTCTGCCTGGCCCGGTCATTACCCGTTTCGAACTGGATTTGGCTCCCGGCGTCAAGGCTGCGCGTATCTCCAACCTGTCGCGCGATCTGGCTCGTTCGCTGTCAACTTCCGCCGTGCGTGTGGTGGAGGTGATCCCGGGTAAACCTTACGTCGGGCTGGAACTGCCGAACGTCAAACGGCAAACCGTGTATCTGCGCGAAGTGCTGGATTGCCCCGCCTTCCGTGACAATCCATCGCCTCTGGCGATCGTATTGGGTAAAGATATCGCGGGCCAACCGGTGGTCGCCGATCTGGGTAAAATGCCGCATCTGCTGGTGGCCGGTACTACCGGTTCCGGTAAATCGGTAGGGGTCAACGCCATGATCCTCAGCATCCTGTATAAGGCCACGCCGAAAGAAGTGCGCTTTATCATGATCGACCCGAAAATGCTGGAACTGTCGGTCTATGAAGGTATTCCGCATCTGCTGACCGACGTGGTTACCGATATGAAAGACGCCGCCAATGCATTGCGTTGGTGCGTGGCCGAGATGGAGCGCCGCTATAAGCTGATGTCTGCCCTGGGGGTTCGTAACCTGGCGGGCTACAACGAGCGGGTCGATCAGGCCGAGGCGATGGGGCGGCCAATCCCGGATCCGTTCTGGAAGCCAAGCGACAGCATGGATATCACGCCGCCGGTGTTGGAAAAAGAGCCGTACATCGTGGTGATGGTGGATGAATTTGCCGATCTGATCATGACGGTGGGCAAAAAGGTTGAAGAGCTGATCGCTCGCCTGGCACAGAAAGCGCGTGCTGCGGGGATCCACCTGGTGCTGGCAACCCAGCGTCCTTCGGTGGACGTGATCACCGGTTTGATCAAGGCCAACATCCCGACGCGTATCGCCTTTACCGTATCGAGCAAGATCGACTCCCGCACCATTCTCGATCAGGGCGGAGCGGAATCCTTGCTGGGGATGGGCGACATGCTGTATCTGGCACCGAACTCTTCGATACCGGTGCGTGTGCACGGGGCGTTTGTCCGCGATCAGGAAGTTCATGCCGTGGTCAAAGACTGGAAAGCGCGTGAGCGGCCACAGTATAAAGAGGGCATTCTCAGCGCCGGTGAAGACGGTGAGGGTGGTGCAGGTGGTGGTCTGGACGGTGACGAAGAGCTGGATCCGCTATTCGATCAGGCAGTCGAGTTTGTGGTGGATAAACGCCGCGCTTCGATTTCCGGCGTACAGCGCCAGTTCCGCATCGGCTACAACCGGGCCGCGCGTATCATCGAGCAGATGGAAGCGCAGGGCATTGTCAGCGAGCAGGGGCATAACGGTAACCGTGAGGTGCTGGCCCCGCCACGGCATGACTGATTGCCATCAGGCGCTGTAACCATAATAAAAGGGCCGCTTTGCGGCCCTTGTGCAAAGAAGCGTAAACCCCTGCTTTATCGGAATAGTGCTCTGGCTGTTGGCCGAGTGCTTCGGGTAGAGTGGAGGTGTTCAGGGTTATATTGACCCAGTTTGCGGTAAACGCATTTCATAAGGTATCTGGAATAATGAAAAAACTGTTGATTGCCTGTTGTCTGCTTTCGGGATTCGCTTCTACTTCCGTATTGGCGGATGCCGCGCAAGATTTGCAAAGTCGTCTGGCGAAAGTAAACAGTTTCCATGCCAGCTTCTCCCAATCGGTCACCAGTAGCGACGGCGCTGCGGTGCAGCAAGGGGAAGGCGAATTATGGGTAAAACGCCCCAATCTGTTTAACTGGCACATGACCTCGCCGGATGAGAGCGTGCTGGTTTCGGACGGTGAGACCCTGTGGTTCTACAACCCGTTTGTCGAACAGGTGACGGCCACCTGGCTGAAAAACGCCACTGGCAATACGCCCTTTATGCTGATCACCCGTAACGATGCTAACGACTGGAAACAGTACAACGTCAAGCAGAAAGGCGATGATTTCGAACTGACGCCAAAGGCCAGCAGCGGTAATCTGAAGCAGTTTGCCATCACCGTGACCAATAGCGGCACCATCAAGAGCTTTGCTGCGGTTGAGCAAGATGGTCAACGCAGCGCTTATCAGTTGAAGAGCCAGCAGAGTAGCGGCGTTGATGCTGCCAAATTCAAATTTACCCCACCGAAGGGGGTGACGCTGGACGACCAGCGGCAGTAGAGGTCTACGTGAGCAACATGTCACTCGATTTTTCCCACAATGAGTTCCAGCCACTGGCCGCGCGTATGCGGCCAACCACGCTGGCACAATATATTGGTCAGCAGCATTTGCTGGCCCCGGGCAAACCGTTGCCACGCGCTATCGAGGCAGGGCAGTTGCACTCGATGATCCTGTGGGGGCCGCCGGGAACCGGGAAAACGACGCTGGCAGAGTTGATTGGCCGCTATGGTCGGGCCGACGTTGAGCGCATCTCAGCGGTGACCTCCGGCATCAAGGAGATCCGCGAAGCCATCGAGCGCGCTCGGCAAAACCGCGATGCAGGCCGCCGCACCATCCTGTTTGTTGACGAAGTTCACCGCTTCAATAAAAGCCAGCAGGATGCCTTCCTGCCGCATATCGAAGACGGCACCATTACCTTTATCGGTGCCACCACGGAAAACCCCTCCTTTGAACTGAACTCGGCGTTGCTGTCTCGTGCGCGGGTGTATCTACTCAAAGCGCTGACGGCGGACGACATCGGCCAGGTGCTGGATCAGGCCATGGAAGACAAGGCGCGTGGTTTTGGCGATCAAAACATTGAGCTGCCGCCGGAAACCAGGCGCATGCTGTCGGAACTGGTGGGGGGAGATGCCCGCCGCGCCTTGAACAGCCTGGAGATGATGGCCGATATGGCGGAAATCGACGGCAAAGGCATGCGGGTATTAACCCCAGAGTTGCTCAAAGAAGTCTCTGGTGAGCGCAGCGCGCGCTTCGATAACAAAGGCGATCGCTATTACGATCTGATTTCAGCGCTGCATAAATCCGTGCGTGGCTCGGCACCGGATGCTGCCTTGTACTGGTATGCGCGTATTATTACCGCCGGTGGCGATCCGCTGTATGTGGCGCGCCGCCTGTTGGCCATTGCCTCTGAAGACGTTGGCAACGCCGATCCGCGCGGAATGCAGGTGGCCATTGCCGCCTGGGATTGCTTCACCCGCGTTGGCCCTGCAGAGGGGGAACGCGCTATCGCACAGGCGATCGTTTATCTGGCCTGTGCGCCAAAAAGCAATGCCGTCTATACCGCTTTTAAAGCCGCCATGCGTGATGCCAAAGAGATGGCAGACTATGACGTGCCGGAGCATCTGCGTAACGCACCGACCAAGCTGATGAAAGAAATGGGGTTGGGCGCGGAATACCGCTATGCCCATGACGAACCCAACGCCTACGCAGCCGGAGAGAGCTATTTCCCGGCGGAAATGGCGACTACGCGCTACTATCATCCGACCTCGCGCGGGCTGGAAGGTAAAATCGGTGAAAAGTTGGCATGGCTGGCTGAGCAGGATCAAAATAGCCAGACAAAACGCTACCGCTAGCGTTGCCGTTGCGGTAAGGTTAGCGGGTATCACACTTCTTTTATGCGGCTATACCGTTGCGGCATAAAACACAATTTCTCTTTCAATAACAACAAGCACAGGATTAGCATGCTCGATCCCAATCTGCTGCGTAATGAGCTAGACGCAGTCGCCGTAAAACTGGCTCGCAGAGGCTTTAAACTCGATCTGGATCTGCTGCGTTCGCAAGAAGAGCGCCGTAAGGTTCTGCAGGTAGAAACTGAAACACTGCAGGCAGAACGTAACTCCCGATCGAAATCCATCGGCGCGGCCAAAGCGCGCGGTGAAGATATCGAGCCACTGCGTCGCGAAGTGAACGAACTGGGTGACAAGCTGGATGCTGCCAAGGCCGCACTGGATAAGCTGCAGAACGAGATCCGTGACTATGCGCTGGTAATGCCGAACGTGCCGGACGAGGCGGTGCCGGATGGCAAAGACGATAGTGAAAACCTGGAAATCTGCCGCTGGGGTGAACCACGTCAGTACGATTTCCCGGTACGCGATCACGTAGAGCTGGGCGAAATGTCCGGTGGGCTGGATTTTGCCGCTGCCGTGAAACTGACCGGTGCGCGCTTTGTGGTGATGAAAGGCCAAATAGCCCGTATGCACCGTGCGCTGGCCCAGTTCATGCTGGATCTGCATACGGAACAGCACGGCTATCTGGAAACCTACGTGCCGTATCTGGTGAATCATGCCACGCTGTATGGTACTGGCCAGTTGCCGAAGTTTGGTGAAGACTTGTTCCATACCAAACCGCTGGAAGAAGAATCGGAAAGCAGCAACTATGCGCTGATCCCGACTGCGGAAGTGCCAGTCACCAACCTGGTACGTGACGAGATCCTCAATGAAGAAGATCTGCCGCTGAGAATGACCGCACATACGCCATGCTTCCGTTCAGAAGCGGGTTCTTATGGCCGTGACACCCGTGGTTTGATCCGTATGCACCAATTCGATAAAGTCGAAATGGTGCAGATCGTGCGTCCAGAAGACTCGATGGATGCGCTGGAAGAGTTGACCGGCCATGCGGAGAAAGTGCTGCAGCTGCTGGAGCTGCCATACCGTAAAGTGCTGCTGTGCACCGGTGATATCGGCTTTGGTGCCTGTAAAACCTACGATCTGGAAGTATGGCTGCCTGCGCAGAACACCTATCGCGAGATCTCTTCCTGCTCCAACATGGGGGATTTCCAGGCGCGCCGTATGCAGGCTCGTTGCCGCAGCAAAACCGAGAAGAAGCCACGTCTGGTGCACACGCTGAACGGTTCTGGTTTGGCCGTAGGCCGTACTCTGGTCGCGGTGCTGGAAAACTACCAGCAGGCCGATGGCCGTATTCAGGTGCCAGAAGCATTGCGTCCTTACATGGGCGGCCTGGAATATATCGGTTAATCTGCCTCACGGTGGTATCGAAAGCGCCTACGGGCGCTTTTTTCGTGTGAATGATTTTCATTTACGAATGAAAGCCATATTTATTGATAGCAGACAAAGTTTACTACCCCCTAATGAGTAATATCCTCATTTATGGAGGGGGAATTATTTTTCCACATCAAATCACCTAGCGCTAATTCAGCTTCCTCCTGTCTTTGCCGACCAAGGCATGACTTTTCCCATTATTCGGGCAAAACCAGGAGTGAGCTATGTCGAAGCAAAAATCTGCAACATCATCAAACGGTATCAGCCGCCGTACACTGATGAAATCCGGCACGGTAGCGGGGTTGACCCTCGCCGCTGGCGGTTTTTCGTTGCCTTTTAGCCGCCATGCAGTGGCAGAAACGGTCGGTACCGCGGTGCAACCAGCGCCGCAGGACAAAGTGGTGTGGGGTGCCTGCTCGGTTAACTGTGGCAGCCGCTGCGCCTTGCGGTTACACGTGCGTGATGACGAAGTTTACTGGGTTGAAACCGATAATACGGGCGATGATGTTTATGGCAACCACCAGGTGCGGGCCTGTTTGCGTGGCCGCTCCATGCGTCGGCGGATGAACCATCCGGAACGCCTGAATTACCCGATGAAACGCGTCGGCAAACGTGGCGAAGGTAAATTCAAACGCATCAGCTGGGAAGAGGCTTACAGCGAAATTGCCGCCAGCCTGCAACGTATCGTCGCCAAATACGGCAATGAAGCGGTTTACATCAACTATACCTCCGGCATTGTCGGCGGCAATATCACCCGCTCTTCGCCTTATGCCTCGCTGGTTGCCCGCCTGATGAACTGCTACGGCGGTTTTCTCAGCCACTATGGCACCTACAGCACCGCCCAGATCGCCTGCGCCATGCCCTATACCTACGGCAGCAACGAGGGCAACAGCACCTCTGATATCGAAAACAGCAAGCTGGTGGTGCTGTTTGGCAACAATCCGGCGGAAACCCGCATGAGCGGCGGTGGCATCACCTACTTCCTGGAGCAGGCGCGAGAACGTTCAAACGCGCGCATGATCGTCATCGATCCGCGTTATACGGATACGGCAGCCGGGCGAGAAGATGAGTGGATCCCGATCCGGCCAGGCACTGATGCTGCACTGGTCGCCGGATTGGCGCATGTGTTGATCAGCGAGAATTTGGTCGACCAACCGTTCCTGGATAAATACTGCGTGGGTTACGATGAGAAAACCTTACCCGCCGGTGCGCCAGCCAACGGCCACTACAAAGCTTACATCCTGGGGCAGGGCCAGGACGGTGTTGAGAAAACCCCGCAGTGGGCATCGCAGATCACCGGTATCCCGGCCGAGCGCATCATCAAGCTGGCACGTGAGATTGGTAGTGCCAAGCCGGCCTATATCTCGCAAGGATGGGGGCCACAGCGCCAGGCGAATGGAGAGCTCACCTCGCGGGCCATTGCCATGCTGCCGATCCTGACGGGTAACGTGGGGATCAACGGTGGTAACAGCGGCGCACGTGAGTCAACCTACACCATCACTATTGAACGGATGCCGGTGCTGGAAAACCCGGTAAAAACGCAGATTTCCTGCTTCAGCTGGACCGATGCCATTGCTCGTGGCCCGGAAATGACCGCCAAACGTGATGGGGTGCGCGGTAAAGACAAGCTGGATGTGCCGATCAAGTTCATCTGGAACTATGCCGGTAATACCATCACCAACCAGCATTCCGATATCAACAAAACCCACGACATTCTGCAGGATGACTCCCAGTGCGAAATGATCGTGGTGCTGGAAAACTTTATGACTTCCTCGGCGAAATACGCCGATATTCTGCTGCCAGACCTGATGACGGTTGAGCAGGAGGACATTATCCCGAACGATTACGCCGGCAATATGGGCTATCTGATCTTTATCCAGCCGGCCACTACTGCCAAGTTTGAGCGTAAACCCATTTATGAAGTGATGAGCGAGGTGGCGCGCCGCCTTGGGCCTGAGGTACACCAAAAATTTACCGAGGGGCGCACTCAGGAACAATGGCTGCAATACCTTTACGCCAAGATGCTGGAGAAGGATCCGCTGTTGCCGTCGTATGAAGCCTTGCGCAGCATGGGGATATACAAGCGTAAAGACCCCAATGGACACTTTGTGGCCTATAAAAAATTCCGTGACGATCCTGCGGCCAACCCGTTGAAAACGCCGTCAGGCAAGATCGAAATCTATTCTGCCAGGCTGGCAGAGATCGCCAGCAATTGGGAACTGGAGAAGGACGAAACCATCAGCCCGCTGCCGATCTATGCCTCGACCTTTGAAGGTTGGGATGACCCGTTGCGTAACACCTATCCGCTGCAAATGTTCGGTTTCCACTATAAGGCTCGCACCCACTCCAGCTACGGCAATATCGACGTATTGCAGGCCGCTTGTCCGCAGGAAGTCTGGATCAACCCGCTTGATGCCCACCAGCGCGGCATTGCCAGCGGTGAAACGGTGCGGGTATTCAATGGCCGTGGTGAAGTTCGCGTGGCCGCCAAAGTGACACCGCGCATCATGCCGGGCGTAGTAGCGATGGGGCAAGGAGCCTGGCATCAGGCCAACATGAACGGCGACCGTATCGATCACGGTGCCTGCATGAATACGCTCACCACCCACCGGCCATCACCGTTGGCGAAAGGTAACCCACAGCATACCAATTTGATCGAGATTGAAAAGGTATGAAATAATAATCATTATCAATAATGGCAGTGATATCAACTATTTATTGATTGTGAACAAGGTGGAGCTACCTATTTAGGAGGATAGTTCCACCTAGAGCAGGTCACAATTAAAACACTTTTACCTGCTTTTTGAAGTCCGCCTGCATTGGGAGCGGCGTAACACGTTGATTGCAGGTTTTATTGCCAGTTCCACTGGCTCTTTATGCAACCCAGAGCGAAAATATTATGAGCGACTCCCCCAAAAAACAGCTAACCGGCTTTCAGTGCTCCAGGCGAAAATTGGTGAAAAACAGTGCCATTGGCGGGCTTGCCTTCGCCGTTGGTGGTGTTTCTCTGCCTTTTAGCCGCTGTGCCAGCGCCGAAAGTTCTCCCGAGCCAGCCCTTGCCAAACCCGAAGAAAAAGTAGTGTGGAGTGCCTGCACGGTGAACTGCGGTAGCCGTTGCCCGCTGCGGATGCATGTGGTCGACGGTATGATCAAATATGTCGAAACAGATAATACTGGCAACGACGAGTACCAAGAGTTGCATCAGGTTCGTGCCTGCCTGCGTGGGCGTTCAATGCGCCGCCGCGTATATAACCCGGACCGCCTGAAGTATCCCATGCTCCGCGTGGGCAAGCGGGGCGAAGGAAAATTCAAGCAGATAAGCTGGGATGAAGCCTACACGCTGATCGCTGACAACATGAAGCGCATCATCAAAGACTATGGCAACGAAGCCATCTATTTGAACTACGGTACCGGCACCTTGGGCGGCACAGTCACCCGTTCCTGGCCACCGGGTTCTACATTGATCGCTCGTCTGATGAACTGCTGCGGCGGCTATCTGAACCACTATGGTGACTACAGCACTGCGCAGATCGCCATGGGGCTGAATTACACCTACGGCGGATGGGCGGACGGTAACAGCCCGACGGATATCGAAAACAGTAAGTTGGTGGTGTTGTTCGGCAACAACCCAGGGGAAACCCGCATGAGCGGCGGTGGGGTAACCTATTTGCTGGAGCAGGCGCGTGAGCGTTCGAATGCGCGCATGATTGTGATCGATCCGCGCTACACCGATACCGCTGCCGGTAGGGAAGACGAGTGGATCCCGATTCGCCCTGGCACTGATGCGGCACTGGTTGCCGGGTTGGCCCATGTGTTGATCAGCGAGAATTTGGTCGATCAGCCGTTCCTGGATAAATATTGCGTGGGCTACGACGAAAAAACGTTGCCTGCTGGAGCACCGGCTAATGGCCATTATAAGGCCTATATCCTGGGTCAAGGTGACGATGGCATTGAGAAAACGCCTGTCTGGGCCTCAAAAATTACCGGCATCCCGGCCGACCGCATCGTCAAACTGGCGCGCGAAATTGGCAGCACCAAACCGGCGTTTATTTCCCAAGGTTGGGGGCCGCAACGCCATGCCAACGGTGAGTTGACCTCACGCGCCATCGCCATGTTGCCGATCCTCACCGGTAACGTCGGGATCCATGGCGGTAACACGGGTGCGCGCGAAGGCTCCTACGGCCTGCCATTTGTACGGATGCCGACGTTGGAGAATCCGGTTAAAACCAGTATCTCCATGTTCATGTGGACCGATGCCATCCTGCGCGGGCCGGAAATGACCGCCAGGCGTGACGGCGTGCAGGGCAAGGACAAGCTGGACGTGCCGATCAAGTTTATCTGGAACTATGCCAGTAACTGCCTGATTAACCAGCATTCAGAAATCAACCGTACCCACGACATTCTGCAGGACGAGAAGAAGTGCGAGATGATCGTGGTGATCGATAACCACATGACCTCGTCGGCGAAATATGCCGATCTGGTGTTGCCAGATTGCACCGCTTCCGAACAGATGGATTTCTGTCTGGATGCTTCAAGCGGCAATATGGGCTACGTCATCTTCGCCGATCAGGCGATCAAACCGCAGTTTGAATGTAAAAACATTTATGACATGACCAGCGAGATCGCCCGTCGTATGGGGGTCGAGCAGGCTTTCACCGAAGGGCGCACGCAGGAAGAGTGGCTGCGTCATCTTTATCAGCAATCCCGTGCAGCCATTCCGGCGCTACCGGAGTTTGAACAGTTCCTCAAGCAAGGGATCTTCAAGCAGCGCGATCCCGATGGGCACCATGTGGCTTACAAAGCATTCCGGGCCGATCCGCAGGCTAATCCGCTAAAAACGCCTTCCGGCAAGATTGAGATTTATTCCGCTCAACTGGCGGAGCTGGCAGCGACTTGGGAATTATCCAAGGACGACGTTATTGATCCGTTACCGGTGTATGCGGCCGGTTTTGAAAGCCTCGACGATCCGTTAAGCGGCAAGTATCCATTGCAGATGACCGGTTTCCACTACAAAGCCAGAACCCACTCCACCTACGGCAACGTCGACGTGCTGAAGGCCGCTTGCCGCCAGGAGATGTGGATCAACCCGATTGATGCGCAATCCCGCGGGATAGCCAACGGCGATCTGATCCGCATTTACAACGACCGGGGGGAGGTACGCATCAATGCCAAGGTAACGCCGCGCGTGTTGCCGGGCGTGGTAGCTATGGGCGAAGGAGCCTGGTATGCGCCGGATGGTAGCCGTATCGATCATGCTGGCAGTATCAACGTGCTGACCACCCAGCGCCCGTCGCCGCTGGCCAAGGGCAATCCATCTCACACCAATCTGGTCCAGGTCGCCAAACTTTAAGGAGTAGCTGATGACTACGCAATATGGATTCTACATTGATTCGAGTCGTTGCACCGGCTGCAAAACCTGCGAGCTGGCCTGCAAAGACTATAAAAACCTGACCCCGGACGTCAGTTTCCGCCGTATCTATGAGTATGCCGGGGGCGACTGGCAGCAGGACGGCGATAGCTGGCACCAGAACGTGTTTGCCTATTACCTGTCGATCGCCTGTAACCACTGTGAAGACCCGGCCTGTACCAAAGTGTGCCCAAGTGGCGCCATGCACAAGCGGGAAGACGGTTTTGTGGTGGTGAACGAAGAGGTGTGCATCGGTTGCCGCTACTGCCATATGGCATGCCCATACGGCGCACCGCAGTACAACGAAGCGAAAGGGCATATGACCAAGTGCGATGGCTGCTATGAGCGCGTCGCCGTGGGCCAAAAGCCGATTTGTGTCGAGTCCTGTCCGCTACGTGCCCTGGACTTTGGCCCAATCGACGAACTGCGTAAACAACATGGCACCCTGGCGCAAGTGGCACCGTTACCGGCCGCGCATTTCACCAAACCGTGCATCGTGCTAAAACCTAACGCCAACAGCCGCCCGAGTGGTGACACTACCGGCCATCTGGCTAATCCGAAGGAGGTTTAAAATGGGAACGGGATGGCATGAATGGCCGCTGATGGTGTTCACCGTATTGGGGCAGTTTGTGGTGGGCGGCGTCATTGTAATGGGGCTGGCGTTGATCGCTGGCAATCTGACCGATCGCCAGAGCAAGGCAGTACAGGGTTCTATGTTTTTCCTGTGGTTGCTGATGGGGATTGCTTTTATTGCCTCCATGATGCACTTGGGGACGCCGATCAGGGCCTTTAACTCGCTCAATCGCATTGGTGAGTCGGCATTGAGTAATGAGATCGCCAGTGGTTCGGTGTTTTTTGCGGTTGGTGGTCTCTATTGGCTGCTGGCAGTGTTGAAAAAAATGCCGCAGGCGCTGGGGAAAGCCTGGCTGGTGCTCACCATGGTGTTGGGCCTGCTGTTTGTCTATGCCATGACGCGTGTCTATCAGATCGATACCGTACCGACCTGGCATAACGGTTACACCACGTTGAACTTCTTCCTGTCGGTATTTATCGGCGGCCCGCTGTTGGGTGTGTTGCTGTTGCGGGCGGCCGGTTTGGAAGTGGCTGCCCGTGGTCAACTGATGATGATCAGCGTATTGGCGCTGTTGCTTAGCCTTTGCTCGGCGCTGTTGCAGGGCAGTGAGTTGGCCACTATCAGCAGCTCGGTACAGCAGGCGTCGGCGCTGATCCCGGAATATGGCCAACTGATGGTTTGGCGGCTGGTATTGCTGGTTCTTGGCCTAGGTTGCTGGATTTGCCCGCAGTTGCGCCGTGGTAACGCCAGTGTAATGGGGTTGACCTTGGGCTTTGTGTTAGTCTTTGTCGGTGAGTTGATTGGCCGTGGCGTGTTCTACGGCCTGCATATGACCGTTGGCATGGCTGTGGCTGGCTAACGTTAATCTGGGCGCGGCCAGGCCGCGCCCTTGGAGAAGCCCCAAGTTATGATGCTTGAAAAAATTGCCCTGACTGGCCGTGTGCTAGGTGTTTTATTGTATGCCCCACCGGAGAGCAAAGAGTGCCAGCCTTTACTGGACTCCCTGGCCGACGCGCAGTGGTTGACCGAATGGCCTTATGAAGGTGCACAAGAGGCGGCAGCCCTGATTGCCGAAGGCCTGGCGGCAAACCAGCCAGAGACGCTGTCAGAGGCTTATCAACGCCTGTTCGTAGGCCCGCATACGCTGGTTGCTCCTCCTTGGGGGTCGGTCTATCTGGATAGAGAGAGCGTGCTGTTTGGTGATTCGACGCTGCGCCTGCGCCAATGGTTGCGGGTGAACGGTATCGAAGCCCAGCGCGACCAGAATGAACCGGAAGATCATATTGGCACTTTGCTGATGATGGCGGCCTGGTTGGCCGAAGAGAAGCAGCACAAAATGATTTCCGGGCTGATGGCGCTGCACCTGCTGCCTTGGGCACCGCGTTATCTGGAATTGCTACAACAACATGCCGGACATCCATTCTATCAAGGCGTGGCTCAACTGGCACAAATCACGCTGGCAGCCTGGGCGGAAGAGTGCCCGTCACCGGTGCCGAACCTGGAGCTGTATTTCTGATGAACAACGACCAGCCACTCTCTGCGCAAGGCAATAGCCGACGCCGGTTGCTGACTGGTTGGCTTGATCGTAATAAAGCCTTGCCGGAGCGGGAAGTCCCCTCTGTGACATTGCCTGCGATGGCTCGTCCACCTCAGGCTTTGCCGGAGGCGTTATTCAGCGCATTGTGCAACGGTTGTGGCGGCTGCGTGAGCAACTGCCCGTACGGTTTATTGAGCCTCGATCAAGGCAAGGCGGTATTGAGCATCGATTTCACCGAATGTGATGCCTGCCGCAAATGTACCACCGCCTGCCAAACGGGAGCGCTGCGCGACAAAATGCCCTGCGACACGCTGCTGCGCCCGCAAATCAGCCATAGCTGCCTGGGGCGGCAAGACAACTGCCGGATGTGTACCATCAACTGCCCGCAACAGGCTTTATCCTTCCAGCTTTCTGCAAACGGTACCCGCCAATTGCAGTGTGACAATGCGTTGTGTAATGGCTGTGGACTGTGCAAGTTGTCCTGCTTTCATGGGCATATTTCCCTGGCCGCCTCGGGTGAAAAATCGTTGCCGGAACAGCTATAAAGCCAGTTTTAACCCGTTGCTAAACATATTGTGCGATCGCCCGTTATCCGCCGATTGACTTTTTTATCGCCAGTGGCATGATGCGCGCACACTACTCAGTCTGTTCGGTTTCAAATTCACTATGTCCGCATATTCTCGCCCAGTGCTTATGTTGCTCTGTGGCCTATTGCTGCTTACGGTTTCCATCGCCGTTTTGAACACTTTGGTTCCCCTGTGGTTAACGCATGCCCAATTGCCAACCTGGCAAGTGGGAGTGGTCAGTTCGGCTTACTTTACCGGTAACCTGTTGGGAACGCTGGTGGCGGGCAAACTGATCAAGCGGATTGGCTTTAGCCGCAGCTATCATCTTGCCTGCCTGGTGTTTGCCTTCGCTACCGTGGGGATGGTGCTGTCGCTGGACTTCTGGAGCTGGATCGGCTGGCGCTTTTTTGCCGGGGTAGGGTGTGCCTGGATTTGGGTGATTGTTGAAAGCGCGCTGTTGCGCAGCGGTACTTTGAGTAACCGCGGCCAACTGTTGGCGGCGTATATGATGGTTTACTATCTCGGTACGGTTGCGGGGCAGTTGTTGTTAAGCCGTGTTTCAACTCAATTGCTGGATGTGGTGCCGTGGGTGACCGCCGTTGTGATGGCCGCTATGCTGCCGATGTTGTTTGCGCGGGTGAATCGCCAGGATGACGAGCCGCAACAGGCCTCTATCTGGCAGATGTTTAAACGTCGCGACGCCCGGTTGGGCATCAACGGCTGCATTATCTCGGGGATTGTGCTGGGCTCATTGTACGGTCTGATGCCGCTGTATTTAAACCATCAGGGGATGAGTGATGCCAACGTGGGTTACTGGATGGCGCTGCTGGTCAGTTCCGGCATCGTTGGTCAGTGGCCAATCGGGCGTTTGGCCGACCGCTATGGCCGCTTGCTGGTGCTGCGCATTCAGGTGTTCGTGGTGATCCTTGCCAGTATCGCGATGCTGGGTAACTATGCGATGGCTCCGGCGCTGTTCATTTTGGGCTGCGCGGGCTTTACCCTTTACCCGGTGGCGATGTCCTGGGCATGCGAAAAGGTGCTGCCGCATCAGTTGGTGGCGATGAACCAGACATTGTTAATGAGCTATACCGTCGGTAGCTTGCTGGGCCCATCGATGACGTCGATGCTGATGCAGAGCTACTCCGATCGGCTGCTGTTTGTGATGATTGCGGGGGTGGCGTTGGTTTATCTGGTGATGCTGCTGAAGAAACCTGACCATCACCACACCCCGTTAGCCGCGGCCTGAACATGAAAAACCGATCTTTCGATTGACAGGCGATTAATGGATATTGCGTACCAGGATATTTTCCGATGAGTGCAGGCTAATCTTTATCCCTCTTTTAGCTGCACTATGTCGGTACTCATTGAGTATTTCGCGAATATCGTCATCCAGATAGTCGATACCTTCACAATCTATGATCACTTCGCTATCCGGCTTAATCTGTCCCAATAAATGTTTTAATCGCATTTTGTTCAGAAAGGTCAGGTTTTGCTGACATTTGATCAGGTAGTGATTATCGTAGTGTGTCAATCGCAGGGCGTTGCGATTGCTTTGATACAAACTCCCTACCAGTTGCACGCCTAATCCAAGGGCAATCCCTTCTAACATACCGAGAAATAAAATACCGAACAGGGTGGCGGTGAAAGGGATAAATTGTTGTAGACCTTGTCGCCATAACGATAAGATGATTTTTGGGTGTGCCAGCTTAAAGCCAGTATAAATCAAAATTGCCGCTAAACTTGCCAAGGGAACATTGTTAAGTAAATCTGTAAATAGAATCGCGCTGAGCAGTAATAATATCCCATGGATGAGGATTGACAGGCGACTGCGCGCACCAGCTTGCACGTTGGCAGTACTTCTTACTATCACAGAGGTAATAGGTAAGCCACCTATCAGGCCACTTAACATATTACCGGCCCCTTGCGCCCGCAGCTCTTTATCGGCACTCGGCTCTGGCGTCATGGGGGCAATTTTCTTTAATGCCTCCTGACTGAGCAGCGTTTCCAAACTGCCGACGATGGCAATGGTAATGGCTATCAAATAGACCGAAGGATTACGCCAAGCTTGCCAGTTAGGAAAAGACAGTTGAGATTGTAACGCTTCCACACTTGTTAGCGCAGGCAGTTCAATACG
Source organism: Serratia sp. 2723 (assembly GCF_050434425.1). Taxonomy (NCBI): domain Bacteria; kingdom Pseudomonadati; phylum Pseudomonadota; class Gammaproteobacteria; order Enterobacterales; family Yersiniaceae; genus Serratia; species Serratia sp. 2723. The sequence goes on along the minus strand of NZ_JBNDIN010000015.1, from coordinate 84,437 downwards.
TGTCAGGTTTGGCAGCCCGGGTGATAAACGCTGCTCAAGCCAGACAAATAAGCATCCCCATAATACAGCAATCAGAGGGCCCGGTAATGCAGAAAGCCGCAGACGTTGTTTAACAGAAGAACTCCCCCAGAAATTGATGAGTAGTAGCGCCCCGAGGGTGACTATTATTGCCGCCGGGGTAATGTCTCTCTTTAGGTGCTGAAACGAGGTTCTTTCACCCAGGCCATGATCGATAGGGTATCCCATAGCCAGTGGTAATTGTTGTAAAATAAGCAGTATTCCAATACCAGCCAACATACCGTGGATCACCGCACTGGGGATTAGCGCCGCCAATTTGCCGCAGCGTAACATACCAAAGACAAATTGAAATATTCCTGACAGTAGCAACGCAAACAAGAAGGTTGGAAAATCGCCCAGAGAAACGATGGCCCCGGTCACAATAGTGACCAACCCGGCCGCAGGCCCGCTAACGGAAAAAGGGGAGGGGCTGAGTAGTGTGACAAGGAGTCCGCCGATAATCCCTGTCAGTAAACCCACGAATGGTGGAACTCCACTGGCTTGGGCGATCCCCAGGCTCAGTGGCAGAGCCACCAGGAATACGACTAATCCAGCCGGAAGATCAAAGCGAAAATCAGCGTATCTCATGGCACCTCCCCGTCGTCGGGGTATTGCGCCAGTACATTAAGGAATCCCGTGTGCATATCGTAAATACAGCCGAATAGCGTCAATTCTTTATTCTGCTGCCAGGCTCTCTGGATTACGGCGGTTTTACTGAGTTTATTCAGTTGGATATGTACATTGGCATAGACGGCCTTTTTCAAATATTCTGTTTCGTTGGTTTTTGGGCTGGTCAGGTGTGAGTCCAGAGAGATGCGCAGAGAGGCAAGGCGGCGCGTCAGGGAATCTTTTACTGGGGTATTTCGGGTACTCAAAGCTGACTGGATCCCACCGCAACCGTCATGCCCGCAAATTACGATGCTACTTACAGCAAGATGCTCGACAGCGTATTGCACCACACTCATCAAATTATCATCTTGTTCTTCGACCATATTGGCAATATTACGATGTACAAATAGCTCGCCGGGTTGTGCACGTACGATAGTTTCGGCAGGGACTCGACTGTCAGAGCAGCCGATCCATAGAATTTTAGGATGCTGAGATTTTGCAAGTTGTAGGAAAAAACTCGGATCCCGCCATTGCTGTTCTGTTGCCCAGCTACGGTTTTTTACCAATAGATGATTCAAGGTGTTCATAACATATCCCTTTGTTAGTATTAATCGGTTATGGTTAACCGTTGTCAAATTTAGCGCTGATGCTTAAACCGCCGTCGTTTCTAACGGCATTGATCGTGTATTTGGTCTGATTGACCCAGTTATACTAAGCAAGTAGTACGTAAATTTATCTTATTAATAAGTAAAGGTAGGCGGGTGGGAAGTAATTTAATCTATATGGTAAAAAAGCAAAAAAAGGTAAGTGATTAAGGTAATTGTCTGTATTTGTTATGATACTTAAAATTTAAGTCTGGTTAATAGTTAAAAAACCTGAATCTGTTCTGTCACTTCCTTCTTTACTATGTATGAATAATTAATGTCATTTTGTAAGAAAATAATTCAAACGCGAGGATGGCGAAGTCTCTTGAACAGGGGCCTGTTCAAGAGACCGCTCACAGGGAAAAGGCTAGGGCATCAGCAGGAGGTTAATAGATCACTTTGTGGCCGTAGCTTTCCAGGATCCCCTTAACGCGATCCATGGTGTCGGCTTTTGGCGGATGAACGCCGTCCAGCTTGTACTCTTCACCCATCGCTATCCATTTGTGCTTGCCTAGCTCGTGGTAAGGCAATAGCTCGATCTTCTCGATATTGGTCATATCCTTGGTGAACTCACCGAGCAGATGCGTCGATTTATCATCATCAGACCAGCCTGGCACCACCACGTAGCGGATCCAGGTGCGTTGATTACGCTTGGCCAGATAACGGGCAAACTCCAGCGTGCGATGGTTGGAAACTCCCACCAGGTTCTGGTGAATATCGTCATTCATCTGTTTCAGATCGAGCATTACCAGGTCGGTGGTATCCAGCAGTTCATCGATCACCGGGTCATAGCGGCGGACAAAGCCGTTAGTGTCCAGGCAGGTGCTGATCCCTTCCTTGTGACAGGCGCGGAACCAGTCGCGGACAAATTCGGCCTGCAGGATTGCTTCGCCGCCGGACGCCGTTACGCCACCGCCGGAAGCGTTCATAAAGTGACGGTAGGCCACGGTATCGGTCATCAGCTCTTCAACCGTGACCTCTTTGCCGCCGTGGGTGTCCCAGGTATCGCGGTTATGGCAGTACAGGCAGCGCATCAGGCAACCCTGGAAGAACACGATAAAGCGGATACCTGGGCCATCAACGGTGCCACAGGATTCGAAAGAGTGGATGCGGCCTTTCAAGGACATTGCGGGTTTCTCCAAAATCGACTGTCAAACGCAGTCTAAAATAGGCTGGTAACCGCCAGGCAGGGATCAACGATGTGGCGAAAAAAGCGCCAGGTAAAACGATTCCTGTTGGCCGGTTACGTACCGGATCACTGTTTTGCCAGATATCCATGCAGTATATACCCATCACAGGTTAAGCAGCAGCGTAGATACCTGGCAAAACAGACTCAAGACCAGAGTCAGGGGTTAGTTAGTAAAAAGGCCGGAATATCCGGCCTTGGTAACATTTGTTCTGCGGGGCAGAGCGATCCGCCCCGGAAAAACAGCGATTAGATCGACTGGGTGAAAGTACGAGTAATCACGTCTTGTTGCTGTTCTTTGGTCAACGAGTTGAAACGCACTGCGTAACCCGATACGCGGATGGTCAGCTGAGGATATTTCTCAGGGTTTTCCATCGCGTCCAGCAGCATTTCACGGTTCATCACGTTCACGTTCAGGTGCTGACCGCCTTCGATGGACGCTTCGTGGTGGAAGTAACCATCCATCAGACCCGCCAGGTTGGCTTTACGCACGTCGTCATCTTTACCCAACGCGTTAGGCACGATGGAGAAGGTGTACGAGATACCATCTTTCGCATAGGCAAACGGCAGTTTGGCTACGGAGGTCAGAGAGGCTACAGCACCTTTCTGATCGCGGCCGTGCATTGGGTTGGCACCTGGACCAAATGGAGCGCCTGCACGACGACCATCTGGGGTGTTACCGGTTTTCTTACCATAAACCACGTTAGAGGTGATGGTCAGCACGGACTGAGTTGGTACCGCATTACGGTAGGTACGCAGTTTCTGAATTTTCTTCATGAAACGTTCTACCAGGTCACAAGCGATGTCATCTACGCGAGGATCGTTGTTACCGAACTGCGGATATTCACCTTCGATTTTGAAGTCGACAGCCAGGCCGTCTTCGTCACGGATGGTGGATACTTTGGCGTACTTGATGGCAGACAGGGAGTCGGCAGCTACGGACAGACCCGCGATACCACAAGCCATGGTGCGATAAACATCACGGTCATGCAGAGCCATCAGCGCAGCTTCATAGCTGTACTTGTCGTGCATGTAGTGAATGATGTTCAACGAGGTCACATACTGCTTGGCCAGCCAGTCCATGAAGTGGTCCATACGTTCCATGACTTTGTCATAGTCCAGCACGGTGTCCATCATTGGGGCTTCTTTCGGGCCAACCTGCATTTTCAGTTTTTCATCAACGCCGCCGTTGATTGCGTACAACATGGTTTTCGCCAGGTTGGCACGCGCACCGAAGAACTGCATTTGCTTACCGACAATCATCGGGCTGACGCAACAGGCGATGGCATAGTCATCGTTGTTGAAGTCTGGGCGCATCAGGTCGTCGTTTTCATACTGTACGGAGGAGGTGTCGATAGACACTTTCGCGGCGTATTTTTTGAAGTTCAACGGCAGTTTTTCAGACCACAGGATGGTCATGTTTGGCTCTGGAGATGGCCCCATGGTGTACAGCGTGTTCAGGAAGCGGAAGCTGTTTTTGGTTACCAGCGTACGACCATCAACACCCATACCTGCCAGGGATTCTGTTGCCCAGATTGGGTCACCAGAGAACAGCTCATCATACTCAGGAGTACGCAGGAAGCGAACCATACGCAGTTTCATGACCAGATGGTCGATCAGTTCTTGCGCCTGCAGTTCGGTCAGTTTACCGGCCTTGATATCGCGCTCAATGAACACGTCCAGGAAGGTAGATACGCGGCCGAAGGACATGGCTGCACCGTTCTGGGATTTCACCGCGGCCAGGTAGCCGAAGTAGGTCCACTGGACGGCTTCTTGAGCGGTGCTGGCTGGGCCTGAAATGTCATAGCCGTATTTGGCGGCCATTTCTTTAATCTGACCCAGGGCACGGTGCTGTTCAGCAATTTCTTCGCGCAGCTGGATGGTCATTTCCAGATCTTCGCCATTTTCCAGACGGGTCTGCAGAGACTTGAACTGGTTCAGCTTGTCGGCCATCAGGAAGTCGATACCGTACAAAGCAACGCGACGGTAGTCACCGATGATACGGCCACGGCCATAGGCATCTGGCAGACCGGTCAACACGCCAGACTTACGGCAGTTCAGGATGTCTTTGGTGTAAACATCGAATACGCCCTGGTTGTGGGTTTTGCGGTATTCGGTGAACACTTTCTTCACTTGTGGATCCAGTTCACGGCCATAAACCTTGCATGAACCTTCAACCATCTTGATGCCGCCGAATGGGATCAGCGCGCGTTTCAGAGGAGCATCGGTCTGCAAACCAACGATGGTTTCCAGATCTTTGTTGATATAGCCTGCATCATGAGAAGTCACGGTGGAGACGACGTTGGTATCGAAATCAACTGGCGCATGGGTGCGGTTTTCCAGTTTGATCCCTTCCATAACCTTGTCCCACAGAGTGGTAGTGGCTTGACTTGCGCCAGCCAGGAAGGATTCATCACCCTCGTAAGGAGTGTAGTTTTTCTGGATGAAGTCACGTACGTTGACTTCTTTCTGCCAGTCACCTTCGCTGAAACCTTGCCAAGCTGTCGCTAACTTCTCGTTAAGTTCGGTCATTATACACCTACCTTCTAATGTGAATTTCTTTGTAAACCCGGCGCCGTGTCAGCCAACAGATTAGTGCTTCTGTTCGCCGCCACGCAGATAAATTACCCAGTAAGTCAACCCAACCAGTAGACCACCGCCAATGATGTTGCCGATGGTGACGGGGATCAGGTTGTCGATGATAAAGTTGCTTACGGTCAGATGAGCGAATTGCTCGGGTGCTGCCCCCACGGTTTGCCAAAACTCTGGTGTGGCAAAGTGCTTAACCACTATACCCATAGGGATCATAAACATGTTGGCGATACTGTGCTCAAAACCGCTGGCAACAAACATGGCCACCGGCAGGATCATGGCGAACATCTTGTCCATCAGGCTGCGGCCGGAGTAGCTCATCCAGACGGCCAGGCAAACCATCAGGTTAGCCAGGATACCCAGACAGACGGCTTCGATAAAGGTGTGGTGCAGTTTATGGTCGGCGGTTTGCAATACGTTCAAACCCCACATGCCATTGGCCGCCATATACTCGCCGGAGAACCAGATCAGAGCAACGAAGAACAGGGCACCAATCAGGTTGCCAATATAGACGTTTAACCAGTTAAGAGCCAGTTGACCCCAGGTAATACGCCCGCTGGCTTTGGCAATCACGGTCAGTACGGTAGAGGTGAACAGATCGGCACCGCAGACGACGACCAGCATTAACCCCATGGAGAAGCAGATACCACCTACCAGTTTGGCGAGGCCGAAAGGAACGGCGGCGGTGCCGGTAGTCGCTGTGATATAGAAAACAAAGGCGATAGAAATGAACACACCTGCGGTGATCGCTAAATAAAAAGTCGTCAGCGGACGCTTGGTGGCTTTATAAACCCCCGCATCCTCGGCAACTTTCGCCATCGCGGCAGGTAACAGCATATCGAAGGGGTTGTCAGCTCTCACACTAACTCTCGCTCTTAAGGGTTATTACAACACATTGAGATACTAGCAAAGCAGTATAGGGTAAAAATTGACTTGGATCATAACGCGCAGAAGTAAGACGGCTAAAAACCGTAAAATCAGCAAGGTTAAATGGATTATCTTATTGATTTTTATGCAAAAAAAATTTTTTAATGTTTATAATAAATTTTGAATTTAGCCTCGGGTTTGGCGGGGGAGGGTTAAATTTTTGTGCTTATTGTCGCTTTTTGATAAATAATTATTAACTGATGGTCAATTAATATTTTACGTTGGCATAACAAGTGGTGAATTAATTATCCTATTGGCCGATAAGTGCGCTTTTGATAAAAACATTCTACGCCAGGGTTTGCCTGTTTTTTGATCGGCAACCGAATCAAGGCTGCTTCTTTGGGAGTAACGCCGGTAAAGTTCTACCGGCGTATCAATCAGGCTTATGCCTGCGCCCAGTGACGGCGTTTGGCCGCTTGCAGCTTTTCGTAAGCCGCCAACAGCGCCTGATGGGCCGGCAAGGCTTTCAGTTCACTGTCGATGGCAAACAGACCGTTGAAGCGTTCTTCACCGCTCATGGCCGCAGAGGCCGCATCAACCGCATCCTGACCATACATCTTCACGAAAGCCGTGTGATATTGGGCAGGGTCGCGCTCTGGCTCCAGCGCCAACAGCAGCAGCGTCTGCAGGCAACGATAGTAGTTGCTGCGCTCCGGGGTAAACAGCGAGGCGTTGAACTCCTGTGTCCACTCGGCCCAGATCAGCGCCTGCTCGAGATCGCCACCGGCCAGTGCCAGCATGGATTTCAGTTCGCCAACGCGCAGGGTGTACCAGGCGTTGTCTTTTCCAGAGGCAATGCCCAGCAATTCACGTACGCGGGTGAAATCGTCCAGCCCTTCATCATCCAACTGTTGGATCAGTGCCAGGTACTCTTCTGGTTCCCACTCGCTACCCGGTAGTTGCAGCAGGGTTTCGCGCAGGTGTGCGCCCATGCTGTTGTTTGCCAGTACCAGGTCCTCTGCCGGATAGATATCGGACATCCCCGGAACGATGATGCGGCAGGCGTACACGTCCAGGTGTTCGTAATCGGCGATGTACACTTCGGCATCTTCTTTATTAAAGATGCTCATCAGGGTGGCGAACTCTTCCTGCGTGCTACCGCTGAAACTCCAGTCGACAAACGGATAGTCGGCATTCTGTTTGAACATATCCCAGGAGATCAAACCGCTGGAATCGATGAAGTGAGTTTCCAGGTTGGCGTGCTCGGCCACTTCTTCGTCATCGAAGGTCGGGGCGGTAAACACATCCAGATCTTTCAAGCCGCGGCCTTGCAACAGCTCGGTAACGGTACGCTCCAGCGCGACCCCGAAATCAGGGTGAGCGCCAAAGGAGGCAAAGCAGGTGCCGTTGGCGGGGTTGAACAACACCACGCAGATCACTGGGTAGTTGCCACCTAACGAGGCATCATAAGAGAGGATCGGGAAGCCTTCGGCCTCCAGCTTGGCGATCGCCTCAACCACGTCAGGATAGCGGTTCAGCACTTCGCTCGGGATTTCCGGCAGGCTGATGGACTCGGCGATGATGCGGTTCTTCACATAACGCTCGAACACCTCGGAGAGGCCCTGAACCCGCGCTTCGTTGGCGGTGTTGCCAGCGGACATGCCGTTGGACACATACAGGTTGCCGATGATGTTCATCGGAATATAAACGGTTTGCTGATCCGACTGACGGGTGAATGGCAGGGCGCAGATGCCACGATCGCTATTGCCAGACTGCAGATCGATCAGATCGCTGGCAGTCAGCTCCTGCTCCGGATCGTAGAAGGCGTGCGTGCGCTCATCCAGGATGCCTTGTGGCAGCCTGTTGTCGGCCGGGATCGGGAACCATTTCTCATTGGGATAGTGAACGAAATCGCCTTCGGCAATCTGTTGGCCCAAATAGAAATCGGCGAAGAAATAGTTGGTCGACAGGCGCTCGAAATATTCGCCCAGAGCGGAAGCCAGCGCGGCCTTCTTGCTGGCACCCTTACCGTTGGTGAAGCACAGTGGGCAATCGCGATCGCGGATATGCACTGACCAGACGTGTGGTACCGGATTCAGCCAGGAGGCTTCTTCGATATTGAAACCCAGATCGGTTAATTTCTGCTGAAAACGGGCGATGGAGTCTTCCAGCGCAGCGTCTTTGCCAGGAATAAAAGTTTGCGTCATTGTCTTCACTTATATGGCGTACTAAAAACGCGCAATGATACGGGGTTTTGTTCCCAAGCTCCACGTATTCCTAAAGCCGATCAGATGTCACAGTTTTTCTGGGGATAAAGACGATAATTCAGCGGGTTAACAATAATGGAGAAACGTAATGAAATCAGTGAAACTCAGCGTGTTGGCACTACTGTTGGCCGGGACTTGCGGCTCGGCACTGGCGTTACCGAATATCACCTTGCTGGCCACCGGCGGGACTATCGCTGGCGGTGGCGACTCGGCCACCAAGTCCAACTACACTGCGGGTAAACTGGGCGTTGAAGCATTGGTGGATGCCGTACCGGAGTTGAAAAAGGTTGCCAACGTGCAGGGCGAGCAGGTGGTCAACATCGGTTCGCAGGATATGAATGACGAAGTCTGGCTCAAGCTGGTCAAGAAGATTAATGCGGACTGTGCCAAAACCGATGGTTTTGTGATCACCCACGGTACTGACACGCTGGAGGAGACCGCCTATTTCCTGGATCTCACCGTCAAGTGCGATAAGCCGGTCGTGATCGTGGGGGCAATGCGCCCGGCTACTGCTATGAGCGCCGATGGTCCATTTAACCTGTATAACGCAGTTGTCACCGCCGCTGATCCTCAATCGGCCAAGCGGGGCGTGCTGGTGGTGATGAATGATACGGTGCTCGATGGTCGCGACGTGACCAAAACCAATACCACCGGCGTACAGACTTTCCAGTCCCCTAACTTTGGCCCGCTGGGGTACATCCACAACGGCAAAATCGACTACCAACGTTCGCCGCAGCGCAAGCACACTATCGAAACACCGTTTAACGTCGACCAGATGAGCACGCTGCCGACGGTCGGTATTATCTATAACTATGCCAACGCGTCCGATGCGCCAGCCAAGGCGCTGATCGCCGAAGGTTATCAAGGGATCGTCAGCGCCGGGGTGGGTAACGGCAACCTGTATAAAACCGTGTTTGATACGCTGGCCACGGCGGCCCATAACGGTGTGGCGGTAGTGCGTTCTTCTCGCGTGCCTACCGGCTTCACCACCGAAGATGCGGAAGTGGATGATACTAAACTCGGTTTTGTGGCAGCCGGAACGCTGAATCCGCAAAAAGCGAGAATTTTGCTGCAGTTGGCATTAACTCAAACCAAAGACGCCAAACAGATCCAGGCGATATTTAATCAGTATTGATTCCTGATTCGAGTGGGGGGCGTAATGCCCCCATTTTCCCCGCCCCGACTATGCTGTAGGAAATCTCTTTTCTCAGGAACGATTTCATGCAGGCATTTGATATCCAAAGAATGGCATTTGACGAGACCACGCCAGAGTTCCTGGCCGAGGTGGCGTTACGCTGCCTGTTCACTTTTTTGCTGGTGTTTATCTTTTTAAAAATGACCGGGCGGCGTGGCGTACGCCAAATGTCGCTGTTTGAAGTGCTGATCATCCTGACGCTGGGATCGGCGGCTGGCGACGTTGCGTTTTATCAAGATGTTCCTTTATTGCCGGTGCTGATGGTGTTTGTTTCCATCATGGTGATGTATCGCTTTTCCACCTGGTTGATGGATCGCTTTCAAAAACTCCAGACCTGGATGGAGGGCGAACCGCTGATTTTGGTCAGCGAGGGGCTGTTCGATTGGGACATCCTGTGCCGGGAAAATATCACCCACGATGAGTTCTTTATGGAACTCCGTCAGGCCGGTGTCGAGCACCTCGGGCAGGTGAGATTGGCCATCCTTGAGGTGAACGGCACCATATCGGTGTATTTCTATCCGGATGAGCAGGTACGGCCCGGGTTACCGGTGTTACCGGCACAATGCGTCGAAAGCGTGGGTGAGATTGATGTGGAGGGTGATTACGCCTGCGGTATGTGTAGTCTGATCTCAACCTTGACGCCATCACCCGAACACGACTGCCCACGCTGTGGCAACCGTAAATGGATCGCGGCACTGTCTCATAGCCGGGTAAGCTGAATACAGCACAAAAAACCGCGTTAACCCGCTGAATACGCCAGTGTCACAGCGTTTTATGGCATAAATAAACCCTGAGGCCGCAGAGCCTGTTATTTGCGGTCTCGCCAGTTTCCCACCCTTGGAACAATAAGCATTGCAGCCGGGTTACGTGAGTGATAAAACCGATAGAGTTGGTTAACATCAGCGTTAACTTCGGGCATATGTCGAAAGCCGGTTTTTACGGCGCACAGTGAATGTGGTGAGGGGAAATGACTCAGGTTTATAATTTTAGCTCAGGCCCGGCGATGCTGCCGGTTGAAGTGTTGCGTCGTGCGGAACAAGAGCTGTGCAACTGGCACGGTCTTGGCACTTCGGTGATGGAAATCAGCCATCGCAGTAAAGAATTCATCGCCGTCGCCGAACAGTCCGAACAGGACCTGCGCGACCTGCTGAAAGTCCCCGCCAACTATAAAGTGCTGTTCTGCCACGGTGGTGCCCGCGCGCAATTCGCCGCGTTGCCTCTGAACCTGTTGGGCGATAACACCACTGCCGACTATATCGATGGCGGCTACTGGGCGCACAGCGCGATCACCGAAGCGGAAAAATACTGCCAGCCTAAGGTGATTGATGTTAAAACCACCGTTGACGGCTTAAGCGGCATCAAACCGATGAAAGAGTGGCAACTGAGTGATAACGCGGCCTACGTGCACTATTGCCCGAACGAAACCATCGACGGCGTAGCGATTGATGAAACGCCAGACTTTGGCGATAAAGTGGTGATCGGCGATTACTCTTCGACCATCCTTTCCCGTCCGTTGGACGTCAGCCGTTTCGGCGTCATCTATGCGGGCGCACAGAAAAACATTGGTCCAGCTGGCCTGACGCTGGTGATTGTGCGTGATGATCTGCTGGGTAAAGCACGCCGTGAAGTCCCGTCGATCCTGGATTACACCGTGCTGGCAGAAAATGACTCGATGTTCAATACGCCGCCAACCTTCGCCTGGTATCTGTCTGGCCTGGTCTTCAAATGGCTGAAAGAGCAGGGCGGCCTGGTGGAAATGCAAAAACGCAACCAGGCCAAGGCCGAGTTGCTGTATAGCACTATCGATAAGTCGGACTTCTACCGTAGCCGCGTGGCCGTTGCCAACCGCTCCTGGATGAACGTGCCGTTCCAGCTTGCCGATCCTGCGCTGGATAAAGTGTTCCTGAGCGAAGCAGAAGCCATTGGCCTGCAGGCGCTGAAGGGCCACCGCGTAGTAGGCGGCATGCGTGCTTCCATCTATAATGCGATGCCGCTGGCGGGTGTGAAGACCCTGACCGACTTTATGGTCGATTTTGAACGTCGCCATGGTTGATTGCCACCGCCCGCATTGAACGGGCGGTCGTACCGCTGTTGTCCTTTTGCATTAAAGCGGCTCCGGCATTATTCCGGGGCCGTTTCGTTTATCAGATTCTGGAGAGTTTTGTTCACATGGTGGATTCCCTGACGTTACAACCGGTTGCTTTGGTCGATGGCACCGTCAACTTACCCGGCTCCAAGAGCGTATCCAATCGGGCTTTGCTACTGGCTGCGCTGGCGCGGGGAACGACCCGGCTGACCAACCTGCTGGACAGCGACGACGTGCGTCATATGCTGAATGCTTTGCAGGCGCTGGGAGTGAGTTACCAGCTCTCCGACGATCGCACCACCTGTTCCGTTGAGGGCAACGCTGGCCCATTGGTTGCCACGCAGCCGTTGGAGCTGTTCCTCGGTAATGCCGGTACGGCAATGCGTCCGTTGGCAGCAGCACTATGCCTGGGAGAGGGCGATGTTGTCTTGACCGGTGAACCACGCATGAAAGAGCGCCCGATCGGCCATCTGGTCGATGCCTTACGTCAGGGCGGAGCGCAAATCGATTATCTCGAACAAACCGATTATCCACCGGTGCGCCTGCGTGGCGGCTTCCGTGGCGGCGACGTTAGTGTCGACGGCAGCGTTTCCAGCCAGTTTCTGACCGCCTTGCTGATGATGGCACCGTTAGCAGCCCAGGACACCGCGATCCATATTTTGGGTGAGCTGGTTTCCAAACCTTATATTGATATTACCCTGCACCTGATGAGTACTTTCGGCGTCGAGGTTACGCACGATAACTATCGCGTGTTCCATATTCGTGGCCAGCAGACCTACCGTTCGCCTGGCGACTATCTGGTGGAGGGCGATGCCTCTTCGGCATCCTATTTCCTGGCCGCTGCGGCGATCAAGGGCGGCACCGTGCGTGTCACCGGTATCGGTAAGAAAAGCGTGCAGGGCGATACCAAATTTGCCGACGTGCTGGAAAAAATGGGCGCGCGCATCACCTGGGGCGATGACTTTATCGAGTGTAGCCGTGGTGAGTTAAAAGGCATCGATATGGACATGAACCACATTCCAGATGCGGCGATGACCATTGCCACCACCGCGTTGTTCGCGACTGGGCCGACCACCATCCGCAATATCTACAACTGGCGGGTAAAAGAAACCGACCGTCTGGCGGCGATGGCGACAGAACTGCGCAAAGTTGGTGCCGAGGTCGATGAAGGAGAGGATTACATTCAGGTTGTGCCGCCAAGCAAGCTGCAGTTTGCGGAGATCGGCACTTACAACGATCACCGTATGGCGATGTGCTTCTCGCTGGTGGCGCTGTCCGATACGCCGGTGACCATTCTGGATCCGAAGTGTACCGCCAAGACCTTCCCGGACTATTTTGAGCAGTTGGCGCGTATCAGCCAGTTGGCATAATCTTCTCTATATCCGTTATCGATGGGCCTCGTTTGAGGCCTTTTTTACGCATTGGTGGCCATCTTTTCGGCAATCAGACAGTTCGCGGTAACAGTAAACTCCACAGGCGCGTATAATATGCCCCCGAATCTGCCCCTACTGGGGCAGAAAGCAGGCGTGTTCCTGTGAGGTTTCTACCTGAAGGAGAGAGAAATGACGGCTACAGTTCCGGTGATAACCGTTGATGGACCAAGTGGCGCAGGCAAAGGCACGCTGTGCAAAGCGCTGGCAGAATCCCTTGGTTGGCGTTTGCTGGATTCCGGCGCGATTTATCGCGTACTGGCCCTGGCAGCGTTGCACCATCAGGTGGATATCACCTCTGAAGAGGCGTTAGTCCCCTTGGCCGCCCATCTCGACGTCCGCTTTGTTTCTCAGGACGGCAAGCTGCAGGTTATTTTGGAAGGTGAGGACGTCAGTAATGAGATCCGCACCGAAACCGTTGGTAATACGGCTTCGCAAACGGCTGCATTCCCACGAGTTCGTGAGGCGTTGCTGCGCCGCCAACGCGCATTTCGCGAGACACCGGGTCTGATCGCCGATGGTCGTGACATGGGCACGGTGGTGTTCCCGGATGCGCCGGTTAAAATTTTCCTTGACGCCAGTTCCGAAGAACGTGCGCATCGTCGCATGCTACAGTTGCAGGAAAAGGGCTTTAATGTTAACTTTGAACGTCTTTTAGCCGAGATAAAGGAACGGGATGACCGTGACCGTAATCGGGCTATTGCGCCACTGGTACCGGCTCTCGATGCCCTCGTGTTGGATTCTACCAGCATGTCGATCGAGGAAGTGATCCAGCGGGCGTTGGCATATGCACATGAAGTTTTGGCGTTGCCGCAGCGATAAGCGCGGCGGCGTTTTTAGCTTTTTGTTATATTTGTCATCGTACTGCATAGCAGTAACTGAATATATCGGGTAAAATTTTACCCCTGTAACCTAAACCTTGTCGGCAGGAAGCCAATGGCGAGGTATGTGAAACAACCCCATTCGGCGGGACGCTAAATGGACGTTAAACTATAGAACCCTGAAGATTAAACATGACTGAATCTTTCGCTCAACTCTTTGAAGAATCCCTGAAAACAATCGAAACCCGTCCGGGTTCCATCGTTCGTGGTGTTGTTGTTGCTATCGATAAAGATGTCGTACTGGTTGACGCCGGTCTGAAATCTGAATCTGCCATCCCGGCTGAGCAATTCAAAAACGCCCAGGGCGAGCTGGAAATCCAGGTTGGCGACGAAGTTGACGTTGCGCTGGACGCTGTTGAAGATGGCTTCGGTGAAACTCTGCTGTCCCGTGAGAAAGCTAAGCGTCACGAAGCTTGGATCACGCTGGAAAAAGCTTACGAAGAAGCTGAAACTGTCGTCGGTGTTATCAACGGCAAAGTTAAGGGTGGCTTCACTGTAGAGCTGAACGGTATTCGTGCGTTCCTGCCAGGTTCCCTGGTTGACGTGCGTCCAGTTCGCGACACTCTGCACCTGGAAGGCAAAGAGCTTGAGTTCAAAGTCATCAAGCTGGACCAGAAGCGCAACAACGTTGTTGTTTCTCGTCGTGCAGTAATCGAATCCGAGAACAGCGCAGAGCGCGATCAACTGCTGGAAAACCTGCAGGAAGGCATGGAAGTTAAAGGTATCGTTAAGAACCTCACTGACTACGGTGCATTCGTGGATCTGGGCGGCGTTGACGGCCTGCTGCACATCACTGACATGGCTTGGAAACGCGTTAAGCACCCAAGCGAAATTGTCAACGTGGGCGACGAAATCACTGTCAAGGTGCTGAAGTTCGACCGCGAGCGTACTCGTGTATCTCTGGGCCTGAAGCAACTGGGCGAAGATCCATGGGTTGCTATCGCTAAACGTTACCCAGAAGGCACCAAGCTGACTGGTCGTGTTACCAACCTGACTGATTACGGCTGCTTCGTGGAAATCGAAGAAGGCGTTGAAGGTCTGGTACACGTTTCTGAAATGGATTGGACCAACAAAAACATCCATCCGTCCAAAGTTGTTAACGTGGGCGATGTAGTGGAAGTGATGGTTCTGGACATCGATGAAGAGCGTCGTCGTATCTCCCTGGGCCTGAAGCAGTGCAAAAACAACCCATGGCAGCAGTTCGCAGAAACCCACAACAAGGGCGACCGTGTTGAAGGTAAAATCAAGTCAATCACTGACTTCGGTATCTTCATCGGCCTGGACGGCGGCATCGACGGCCTGGTTCACCTGTCTGACATCTCCTGGAACGTTGCAGGCGAAGAAGCAGTTCGTGAATACAAGAAAGGCGACGAAATCGCAGCTGTGGTTCTGCAAGTTGACGCAGAGCGCGAGCGTATCTCCCTGGGCGTGAAGCAACTGGCTGAAGATCCGTTCAATAACTACCTGTCTATGAACAAGAAAGGTACTATTGTTACTGGTAAAGTCACTGCAGTTGACGCCAAAGGTGCTACAGTTGAATTAGCAGGCGGCGTAGAAGGTTACCTGCGTGCTTCTGAAGCCTCTCGCGACCGTATTGAAGACGCAACTCTGGTTCTGAACGTTGGTGACGAAGTTGAAGCTAAATTCACTGGCGTTGACCGTAAGAACCGCGTTGTAAGCCTGTCCGTCCGTGCGAAGGACGAAGCTGACGAGAAAGATGCAATTGCTACGGTTAACAATACCAAGCCGGAAGAAAGCAACTTCTCTAACGCTATGGCTGAAGCCTTCAAAGCGGCTAAAGGCGAGTAATGACGGGGGGCGGTTTCTGACCGCCCCGATACGGTAGTTTAGCTGCAAAGCTTGGAGGTACTATGACCAAGTCTGAACTTATTGAAAGACTTGCTGGCCAGCAATCTCATATTCCGGCGAAGGCCGTTGAGGATGCAGTGAAAGAGATGCTCGAACACATGGCAGCTACGCTAGCCGAAGGTGAGCGCATCGAGATCCGCGGATTCGGCAGTTTTTCGCTTCACTACCGTGCTCCGCGCGTCGGCCGTAACCCTAAAACGGGTGATAAAGTTGAGTTGGACGGCAAGTACGTTCCTCACTTCAAGCCAGGTAAAGAGTTACGTGACCGTGCCAATATCTATGGCTAGTCGCTGACCACCCATAGTGTTGTTGCTTGTAAAGAATATAAAACGGTGCCCTTCGGGTGCCGTTTTTTTTCGTCTGTAACCTGTAACTCCCTCCGTACCAGCCAAAATTTGCGCTCCGCTACGCAACCTTTGCTGCAAATGCCAAGTAGCCAACCGATTGTTTACAAAACCCTTTCCGGAATAGCAACCTGCAACTGGCGGTTATCCGTCTGAGAAGTCACATTTGTGACAGGATAAACTTGGCAAGGAGCGCGAAAATCAGGATCTCACTGGATAGGGCCGCCATCGCTTTGGTGATGGGGATGCTGCCAATACTGTTTTTACCCCACTTACCGTCGTGGCCTTTGTTGATGGGGCTAGCCGTTGCCGCTCTGTGGTTATGGCGACATAAACCTAATCCATGCTGTCAGGCACTGTGCTGCTGCCTGCTGGGCTTTATCTACGCCACCGGCAGTGCCAGCCTGTTGATGCAGCAAGTCGCAGCGTTGACGGCCAGCGGCGATAAAGCCGTGATTGCTTCAGTGCGTAACATTTGGCTGGACGGGGCTGAAACGTCACAGGTGCAACTGCGTATTGAGCAGGTCAGCGGACGCTGGTTGGTGCCTGCGTTGTCCTTTACGGCAAACTGGCGCGGCGAAAAGCCCTGTGCGGGGCAACGTTGGGCGATGAAGGTTCGCTTCCGTCCGGTACACAGCAGCCTGAATGAAGGGGGTTTTGACGGTCAGCGTTGGGCCATTGCTAATCGGCAACCGTTGCGTGGCTTTGTTCGTTCCGCAACGGCACTGGATAAGGGCTGCAACTGGCGCCAGCAGATCGTCACGCAGAGGGATCAATCGCTCATGCCGCTGACGCAACGCCCGGTGTTGCTGGCGCTGGCGTTTGGCGAACGGACGCTGATGAGTAATGAGCTGCGTGGGCAACTGATGAAAACCGGCGTGGCTCACCTGATGGCGATTTCTGGCCTGCATATTTCCCTGGCTGCCGTCTTTGCCTGGGGGTTGGCGCGTGGCGTGCAGTTTTTATTGCCCGCGCGTTACATCGGCTACCGCTTGCCGTTGCTCGTCAGTTGGTTGATGGCGCTGTGCTATGTGTGGTTGGCGGGTGGGCAACCTCCGGCAATGCGAGCCTTTATTGCCTTGTCTCTGTGGTTCTGGTTGCGCCTCAAAGGTGTTTCCTGTACTTCCTGGCAAATCTGGTTGTGGTGTATCAGCCTGCTGTTGCTTTGCGATCCTATGTCGGTGCTTTCGGACAGCTTTTGGCTCTCCGCCCTGGCGGTTGCGGCCTTAATCTTTTGGTTTGAATGGGCACCGCTGCCGAGGCGCTTCAGCGCATTTTGGGGTTGGGCACCTTTGCGTTGGCTACACATGCAGCTAGGGATGACGCTGTTGCTGATGCCGTTACAATTTGGCCTGTTTCATGGCTTGAGTTGGACCTCGTTACCTGCCAACCTTTGGGCGGTACCGATCGTTTCTCTGCTGTCGGTTCCGTTGATATTATTGGCATTAATGCTGTTTTTTATTCCGCCGGTAAGCCACTGGTGTTGGCAATTGGCCGATCTTACCGTCAGTTGGGCCTTATGGCCGCTACCCAGGCTTGAGCAAGGGTGGCTACAGGTTGGGGCTGCCTTGCTGCAATTCAGCGCTCTTGGCTGGCTAGCCGTGGTTTGCTGGCGTTTTCGCTGGTGGTATCATTTTCCTGTCGGTTGCGCCGTGGTGATGTTAGGTTGCCTATGCTGGCGGGAAAGGTCGCCAGATTATCGCTGGCGGGTCGATATGATCGACGTAGGGCACGGTCTGGCGGTGGTGATCGAGCGGGAAGGAAAGGCCGTCATCTACGACACTGGAAATCGCTGGCAAACTTCCAGCGCGGCAGAACGCAACATTTTGCCATTCCTGCACTGGCGGCAGATCTCGCTGGAGCAAATTGTGATCAGCCATAGCCATCTGGATCATATCGGCGGCTTGCCGATATTAGCAGCCGCATTTCCACTGGCCAGCGTGCGTACGCCGATCGCCAACGTAGGCCACCTGCCTTGCGTTCAAGGGCAACGCTGGGTGTGGCGAGAGCTAAACTTTCAGGTGTTGTGGCCGCCTGCACGGGTGGATTATGCTGCCAACGATGATTCCTGCGTAGTGCGTGTCGATGACGGCAAGTTCAGCCTGTTGCTGACTGGTGATATTGAACGCCGGGCCGAGCAGGCGTTACTGAAACAACGTGCGAATTTACCCAGCACTATCCTTCAGGTGCCTCATCACGGCAGCAAGACATCTTCAACGCCGCCATTTTTGCGTGCCGTTGCCCCCGAGCTGGCGTTTGCCTCGGCATCCCGCTATAACGCCTGGCGATTACCGGCAGCAAAAATAGTAAAACGCTATCGGCAAAATCACATTCCCTGGCGCGATACGGCCCGCTCAGGGCAGCTCAGCGTGTTTTTTTATCGTCATGATTGGCAAGTTAAAGGCTTTCGCGAACAACTAAATCCACGTTGGTATCATCAGCGGTTTGGCGTTGAGGGGGATAATGAGTAGAATGGGCCGCTATTTCTTCCGATGCTGGTATTTGCATGATGAATGATAAAGATCTCTCCACCTGGCAGACGTTCCGTCGCCTCTGGCCGATGATCACTCCTTTTAAAGCCGGTTTGGTGGTAGCTGCCGTGGCGCTGGTTTTAAACGCTGCGGGTGATACGTTAATGTTGTCCCTGCTCAAACCGTTATTAGACGACTTTGGTAAAGCCGATAGCCGAGTCTTGCATTGGATGCCGCTGGTCGTGATTGGCCTGATGCTGATGCGTGGCATCACCAGCTATGTCTCCAGCTATTGTATTTCCTGGGTGTCTGGCATGGTGGTGATGCAGATGCGTCGTCGTCTGTTCGGCCATATGATGAGAATGCCGGTGGCCTTTTTTGACCAGCAATCGACAGGAACGCTGCTTTCACGTATTACCTACGATTCGGAACAGGTAGCTTCATCCTCTTCCAGCGCGTTGGTTACCGTGGTGCGTGAAGGGGCCTCGATCATCGGCCTGTTCATCATGATGTTTTATTACAGCTGGCAGCTTTCGCTGATCCTGATCGTGCTGGCCCCGATCGTCTCGTTCGCGATCCGTCTGGTCTCCAAACGTTTCCGCAATATCAGTAAAAATATGCAAAACACCATGGGGCAGGTGACGACCAGTGCAGAACAGATGCTGAAAGGGCATAAAGAAGTGCTGATCTTTGGTGGCCAACAGGTGGAAACCGAGCGTTTCAACACCGTCAGTAACCGCATGCGTCAGCATGGAATGAAGTTGGTTTCGGCTTCTTCTATTGCCGATCCTATTATTCAGTTGATCGCCTCATTGGCATTGGCGTTTGTGCTGTTTGCAGCAAGCTTCCCTAGCGTGATGGATACGCTGACAGCCGGTACCATTACCGTGGTGTTCTCCGCCATGATTGCCTTGATGCGCCCACTGAAATCCTTGACCAACGTCAATGCCCAGTTCCAGCGCGGGATGGCGGCCTGCCAGACGTTGTTCTCTATCCTGGATTTGGAACAGGAAAAGGATACCGGTACTCGCCAGGTTGAGCGTGCCAAAGGTGATATCGAATTCCGTAATGTGACCTTTGCCTATCCAGGGCGTGAGATCCCGGCGCTGCGTGATATCAATCTGAGCATTTCAGAAGGTAAAACGGTGGCGTTGGTTGGCCGTTCTGGTTCGGGTAAATCGACGATTGCCAACCTGTTGACGCGCTTCTACGACGTGCAGGAAGGGCAGATCCTGATGGATGGCCATGATCTGCGGGAATATACCCTGGCCTCGTTGCGCGATCAGGTTGCCCTGGTCTCACAGAACGTCCACCTGTTCAACGACACCATTGCCAACAACATTGCCTATGCTCGTGAAGAGCGCTACAGCCGTGAAGAAATTGAGAAAGCGGCGCGTATGGCCTATGCCACCGACTTCATTGATAAAATGGAGCATGGTCTGGATACGGTGATCGGTGAGAACGGCGTGATGCTTTCCGGTGGTCAGCGTCAGCGTATTGCCATCGCTCGTGCCTTGCTGCGAGATTGCCCAATCCTGATCCTGGATGAAGCCACCTCCGCGCTGGATACTGAATCCGAGCGTGCGATCCAGGCGGCCTTGGACGAACTGCAGAAAAACCGTACCTCATTGGTGATTGCCCACCGCCTGTCGACTATCGAGAAAGCCGATGAGATCCTGGTGGTTGAAGATGGGCGTATCGTTGAACGTGGCCAGCATGCCGAGTTGATCGAGCAGAAAGGGGCTTACGCACAACTTCACCGTATGCAGTTTGGTCAGTAATGATAGAGCGCATCTGGTCCGGTAGTTCACTGGTTTACCTGCTGCTGTTGCCGCTCTCCTGGCTGTATGGCCTGGTGAGCGGCCTGATCCGCCTTAGCTACCGTTGTGGCTTGCGCAAGAGTTGGCGTGCGCCGGTGCCGGTGGTTATTGTGGGGAACCTCACGGCGGGTGGCAACGGTAAAACACCGATGGTGATCTGGTTGGTTGAACAGCTGCAACAGCGTGGCTACCGGGTCGGCGTGGTTTCCAGAGGTTACGGCGGCAAGTCGGCGGTCTATCCGCTGGTGCTGGATGCTCAGACCACCACCCGGCAGGCCGGTGATGAACCCGTGCTGATCTATCAGCGCACCGGGGCGCCGGTGGCTATTTCGCCAAAGCGCGCCGAAGCGGTGCAAGCCTTGTTGAACCAGGGCGAGCTTGATTTGATCATCACCGACGATGGCCTCCAGCACTATGCTTTACAGCGTGATTTTGAGCTGGTGGTGATCGATGGTGTTCGTCGCTTCGGTAATGGTTGGTGGTTACCCGCTGGCCCGATGCGTGAGCGTGTGTCCCGCTTAAAGACGGTGGATGCCTGTGTGGCAAATGGCGGTGTTGCCCAGCCGGGGGAAATCGCCATGAAGCTCCAGGCGCAGGATGCGGTGAATATTGCCAGCGGTGAACGCCGCCCGGCGATCGAATTACCCCACGTAGTGGCGATGGCAGGGATCGGTCATCCCCCAAGGTTTTTCGCCACGCTGGAAAAGTTGGGGGTTGAGGTCGAGCGCGAGGTGGCCTTTGCCGATCACCAGGAATACAACCACGGGCAGTTAGCCGCACTGGTGAGTCAGGGGCAAACGTTGCTGATGACCGAAAAGGATGCGGTGAAATGCCGTACCTTTGCCCAGCCTGACTGGTGGTATCTGCCGGTTGAAGCGGTACTTCCCACCGAGCAGGCCGAGCAACTGTTACACGAGATCCAGCAGTTAATCAAATAATCCAAGCCTCCAAAGCGCGCAATCCCAAGGCTTGCGCGCAAGCCTGTAGCGAGCGCTGCTGCGTTTGCTGATAAAGCGCCAACTCATCAATCACGTCTGCCCCTAATGCCTGTTCAAACGCCGCTCGGCTCGATGCTGCTGCGTATTGCGCATGGTGGCTCCCCCCCAGATTAGACTGAAAAATTCCGGCGGCGCTGACTGGCAGGAAATCCTCATACACCAGTGGCTGGAAGCGGATGTAGTCCAGAGCGATGAGCTGTTCGAGCGTGCTGTGCTGCTCAATGGTGTCTTTAGCTGCCAGCCCACATTCGGTAGGGAAATAGCGGAACCAGGCTAATTGCTGCACACGTAGTGCATTGTAATCATCCGGGAAAGCCTGGAAATGTTCAGCCAGCAGTTGGTAATAGCGTGGAGCATTATCTTCCGTAGCCGGAACCTGTAATGCATCCTGGGCGGCCTGCAGCAGGCGATCGTAGAGCGCCCGCCCTTTGGCGGTCAGGGCTACGCCCCGTTGCTCAATCTCACCGAAACGCGCGGTGTGATGCCCCACAACCTGATGACCGTCAGGTTCGATAAACAAGACTTGTTCCTCTAACGCTTTGAAACTGGTCTGGCGTAACAGAATAGGGCAGTGGCGCGTAGGCGGGCCTTCGATCACCGCTTTGGGCGGGATCCCGCGTTCTGGCATTGCCGCCTGTACCCGATCGATATCCAGCGTTCTTGGCGTCAGATGGTTGATATGTGGCCCTTTGAAGGCAACGATATCGGCGATCAGGCGATGTTGATTGTGCAACTGTTGATATTCACTGGCGCTGACGGTGGCCAAACGGTGCCAACGGAAGGTTTCGAGCGCCTGGGCAACGAATTCTTGCGCCTGTTCGGCATCCAGCCCGCCCTGGATTTCATGTAACGCTATCAGCTCCAAAGCCCGCTCGGTAAAAATGCAGCGGCGATCCAGTAGCCGTTGTGCCAGCTCGCGCAGCGCCACATTCTCAATCAGTTCCAGCCGTAGCAACGAAGTAAATATGCGAAACGGGCTGACTTGCAGATCGGCTTCATGTATGGCACGAAAGGCGGTGGAGTGGACGGGGACGCCAGCAGCGGTCAGATCATAATAACCCACCGGAGACATGCCCATGACGGCAAACAGTCGTCGTAAGGTCTGCAATTCAGCTGCTGTGCCGACGCGGATAGCGCCGTGGCGCTCCATAGATAATCGACCGATTTCACCGGTAATCTGTAACCCATGGGCCAAGGCTGAATCTTTACTCAGTACCTCCCGGTTGGTTTCTGCGACCAGTTCGATCAAGTCACCGTATAGTGGCACCTCTTGTTGATACATGGCCGACATTGCCAGGGAAAATTTGGCGCGAATTTCATTCGGCGAGATGAAGTGCTGGTCGATCATACTGCTAGCTCCTTAGCTCAATAAAATCTGAAAATGCGGCTTAGGCCGTCAATAGTGCTGGCTAGATGACCCCTCACCGTGTTTTTGACTCAAGTCTAGTCAGTTGGTTCGTGATTTGTTATCGGTTGGCTAACGATATTAGTGTTTTATGCGTTGGCTCTCATTTGCAGTCATAACCCCAAGTGGTGAGTGATGAGCGAGATGCTCCCTCGGCGAGCTTAAAATAAGATAAAATTAAATTATTAAAATCAGTGTGATAGGTTTTTTTTGTGCGGACATAGCTAAAAAGTGTGATAAATCTCTTGTCTTGATGATGAGTTTATGAGTAAATGCATGTCGGCCTGTGATGCAGCGCTATTTATGTACGAGTATAGATTAAGTAGTTCCTCCCAAGACGTTATCATCCGATTCCGCTTCAAAGACGAACCTTCTAAGTACCTCCCATAAGTAATGATTCTGAAAAACGGCCAAATTGCCATAGGGCAGGTTTTGTAAATATTTAAAAGGTAATAGTAATGTCTAAGAAGACTGGTCAGGTTAAGTGGTTCAACGAAAGTAAAGGTTTTGGTTTCATTGAACAACAAGATGGCGGCAAAGATGTATTCGTACACTTCTCTGCAATCATGACCGAAGGTTTCAAGACTCTGGCAGAAGGCCAGCGTGTTGAGTATACCATTCAGGACAGCCCGCGCGGGCCGGCTGCCGCCAACGTTGTTGCTCTGTAAGTTTACAGGGAATAGCGTATAGAGAGCTTAATACAACCATAATGACGCGTTTATGCTGAGTTATGCGGAAGATATTAGGTTCAAACAGCCCGCCGCAGTGCGGGTTTTTTAATTTTTGCTCATGAGAGGTTTGTTACGAAAAACTTTAGGATGGGCTGGTAGTGTCCCCACAATAACAAAAATAACGTTGTGAAGGATGCTCAAGTGAAAGGATATAAAATATGTTTAAGAATACAATGCTAAAAATGGGCCAAGTGAAATGGTTTGATCAGGCTCAAGGCTATGGTTTTATTTCACCGGTCGATGGTAGTGACGAAATTTATGTTAGCCGCCGTGCTATCGCCAATACCAAGAACAAGTCATTAAACGAAGGTCAGAACGTCGAGTTCTCGATCTATCGTAGCTCTCACGGGCTGTCAGCGGCAGACGTTATCGCCTTCTGACCCAAACTTTCCTCGCCAGTGCCGGTGCCGCCACCCCATGCACTGGCGAAGAAAATTTCTCCAGGATCCTCTATCATCAGGCCATTGCTCAATGACCCTTGGATATCAGGATGCCAATCCCCGTTATTTCGCTTTCCTCTGCCCGCGCGCTTCATCTTGCCGCTCAAGGGCTGCTATCCCCGATCAAACGACAGGCTCGTCCCGATGATGTGGTTACCGCCATCGATCGTATGGGGTTGCTGCAAATTGACACCATCAGCGTGGTGGCCCGCAGCCCTTACCTGGTGCTGTTCAGTCGCCTAGGCGATTATCGGTCAGAATGGCTGGAACAGGCGTTGGCTAGCCGCAAACTGTTTGAGTACTGGGCGCACGAAGCCTGTTTTCTCCCCATCGATGACTTTGGTCTGTTACGTCACCGCATGCTGCAACCGCAGGGGATGGGGTGGAAATACTCGCAGGAATGGGTGCAACAGCACCAACAGGCTATCGACGAACTGCTACAGCATATCGCGGTGCAGGGGCCGGTGCGTTCGGCCGATTTTAGCGCCGAAAAGAAAGGTGCTAACGGCTGGTGGGATTGGAAACCGGAAAAGCGTCATCTGGAAATTCTATTTACCTCTGGCAAATTGATGGTGGCTGAACGCCGTAATTTTCACCGTGTCTACGATCTCACCGAACGTTTATTGCCGCAGTGGAATGATGATGTGCATGCCATACCCCAGGCGATGGCACAGCAAGAGATGCTCAGGCGCAGTTGCCGCTATCTCGGCGTGTTTAAAGCCGAATGGCTGGCGGATTATTACCGCTTGAAACGCGTCGCCCCCAAACCGTTGCTGGCAACGCTATTACAGCAGGGAGAGATCTCCCAGATCGCTATCGACGGGCTGGAAGGGGAATTTTATGTCCATCAGTCGCTGGCGGCCGAGTTGGCGCTGGCGGAACAAGGGAAGTTGAAATCCACGGTGACCTGCCTGCTGTCTCCTTTTGATCCGGTGGTGTGGGATCGGCGGCGTGCGCTGGAACTGTTCAACTTTGATTATCGGCTGGAATGCTACACGCCAAAAGAAAAGCGCCAGTATGGCTATTTTACCTTGCCGCTGTTGCAGCGGGGTGAACTGATTGGCCGGGTGGATGCGAAAATGCACCGCAAACAGGGCGTATTTGAAGTGATCAGTTTCCATCTTGAATCTGGGGTCAAGCTGGGCAAGCAGCGCTGTCAGGATATTCGTCAGGCAATCACCCGTACGGCGAAATGGCACGGGGCGCAGCAGGTCTCGCTAGGAGATGTACCAGCATCGTTGGCAGCAGAGTGGGGGCAAGGCTGGGGAGTTCCCTCACCCCAACCCTCTCCCACAGGGAGAGGGAGCTGAAAGTCCCTGCTCTGTTGGGAGACAGAAGATAATCTTAGCAATACGTCAGGGATTCGCCATGTCCTATAGGTGCTGGTATCAGATATGGATTTCAATCAGTAACAGGATTAATGTTAAAGGCGTGTACCGTAATTAAGATGTGGCACGTCAAGTCCCCTCTCCTGGGGGAGAGGGTTAGGGTGAGGGCGTTTTCTTGGCGTTACGGACACAACCTAAGCTTTGTTAGTTGCTGTAGTTGGCAAACAGCGCGATGATTTTATGAAGGCGTTTGATCATTTGCAGGTTCTCATTTTTTTGTGATGCACATCACAAAAAATTCTACGCCTGCTAATGAGGTGATTCAACCCCCGCAGAAAAATTTCCCGTTCGGCAACCGTCTGAGCAAATCAGGCGGTGATTAACCGGCCCTATGGCGTTATGCTATCCTCACGCACTTTCCCTGTTAGCATATCTTCCCCTTGGAGGAAGCATGGATCACCGTTTACTCGAAATCATTGCCTGCCCGGTTTGCAACGGTAAGCTCTATTTCAACAAAGAACATCAGGAACTGGTCTGCAAACTGGACGGCCTGGCCTACCCATTGCGTGATGGTATTCCGGTATTGCTGGAAAACGAAGCGCGCACCATCCCACTGGACGAGAAACACGCATGAGTTTTATCGCTATCATCCCGGCGCGTTACGCGTCCACCCGCTTGCCGGGTAAGCCGTTGGCGGATATCCACGGTAAGCCGATGGTGGTGCATGTGATGGAACGAGCCCGTGAATCAGGGGCTTCCCGCGTGATTGTCGCCACCGATCACCCTGAGGTGGCCAAAGCGGTCGAAGCTGCCGGCGGTGAAGTTTGCATGACCAGCCCTGATCACCATTCCGGCACCGAACGCCTGGCGGAAGTGATCGAGAAATGTGGCTTTGCCGATGATGAGATTATTGTCAATGTGCAAGGCGATGAGCCGATGATCCCGCCGGTTATCGTACGTCAAGTGGCAGAAAATCTGGCAGCTAGCAGCGCAGGGATGGCCACGTTGGCGGTGCCGATCGAAACCGCAGAAGAAGCCTTCAACCCGAATGCGGTCAAGGTGGTGATGGATGCGCAAGGCTATGCGCTCTATTTCTCGCGCGCCACCATCCCTTGGGATCGTGAGCGTTTTGCCCAGTCAAAAGAGAGTATTGGCAATAGCCTGCTACGGCATATCGGGATTTATGCCTACCGTGCCGGTTTTGTCCGCCGCTACGTCAGTTGGCAGCCAAGCCAGCTGGAACAGATTGAGCTGCTGGAGCAGTTGCGTGTGCTGTGGTACGGCGAAAAGATCCACGTCGCGGTGGCGCAGGCCATTCCGAGCGTCGGTGTCGATACCCCAGAAGACCTGCAACGAGTGCGGGACAGCATCAAGCGTTGAGTCGTCTATTGGCCGGGGACCCCGGCCATCTCAATTCCTTGATTTACCCCTTTTATTGATCTGTATTGAAGAATTTCTCCGCTCACCGTTCAATGATGACAGATGCTTTTCCTAATCTGGAGGGTTTCGTTCCATGGAGCAGCTGCGTGCCGAATTGAGTATTGTGCTGGGGGAGTCCGTCGGTCGTCTGGAACGCGTCAGCGAACAACCTTATGCCCATCTGTATTCACTCTACGATCGCCAGGATCATGCGATCCCGTTGATGGCGAAAAGCTTTGTCTGTGAGGGCATTGCCCAGCAGGAAGCTTACAAGCTATCCATGCTGGCGCGTGAAGGGGATATTCGTCTGCCAACGGTGTTTGGCGTGGTTTACACCCGGCAAGCGCCCTACAAAGAGATTTTGCTGATCGAACGCCTGCGTGGCGTGTCGGTCGAAGCTCCAACACGGACTTTGGCCCGTTGGGAAGCCTTGATGGACCAGATTGTCGACGGCATGCTGGCCTGGCACCGTATTGACAGCCACGGTTGCGTGGGCTCGGTAGACAGCACGCAGGAGAATGATTGGTGCAGCTGGTATCAGCAGCGTGTCGAGGTGCTTTGGTCAACCCTGGGTAATCTTAACTCGCCGCTGTTAAGTATGGCAGATCGCCGTCTGCTGTACCGTTC
Source organism: Serratia sp. 2723 (assembly GCF_050434425.1). Classification (NCBI taxonomy): domain Bacteria; kingdom Pseudomonadati; phylum Pseudomonadota; class Gammaproteobacteria; order Enterobacterales; family Yersiniaceae; genus Serratia; species Serratia sp. 2723. Next base: position 57,171 of record NZ_JBNDIN010000015.1, on the reverse strand, counting down.
GCGTGAAATGCTGATCGACTTTTTTGCCGATTTTGATGATCCTTGCGTGCTGGTGCACGGTAATCTGGGTTTACGCAGCATGCTGAAAGATGCCAAAACCGACCAACTGCTGGCGATGCTCAATCCAGGCATGATGCTGTGGGCACCGCGGGAATATGAGCTGTTCAGGCTCTGTGAGGCGGGGATGCCGGATCGGTTACTGTTCCACTACCTACAACGTGCGCCGGTGGCGGAGTCCTTCCTGATGCGCCGTTGGCTCTATGTGGTGTGGGAAGCGGTGGCCAGGCTGATCCATACCGGCAAGCTGGATCGCCCGGCGTTCGATCAGGCCGCGCAGCAGCTACGGCCCTGGTTGGCTCATTAATCGCTGCTGGCCTCATTGTCCCCTTTTAGCCGTTGCCACAGACTGCCCAGCGTTTCATATGCCGCTCGTTCACTGTGTCCAAGAAACATAGCGGAAGGCATCACCCGATCCCAGATATTCAGCGGTGAGGTTATGGCCAGCTGATTGGCCGGAGCCGGGATTGGGTGCAGGCCCTGGGCCTCAAAGAAGCGTATGGCACGCGGCAAGTGATTGGCGGATGTCACCAGCACAAACGGCTGTTGTCCCACCAATTTGGCGACCTCTGCGGCTTCCTGCTCGGTATCCCGCGGGCGGTCCACCAGTACGATGTCGTTGGCAGGCACGCCGAGGCTTTCCGCCACCAGTGCTGCGGTGGCCGCGCTGCTTCGCGTTTTCGCGCCTTTTCCGCCGGTAAAGACCATCTTGCTACCTGGGTGCGACAGGTATAGCCTGACGCCTTCCGTCACCCGTGGCAGACTGTTGTTGAGCAGGTTGGAACTGGGTGCCCAGTCTGGGTTATAGGTGTAACCGCCGCCCAGCACCACGATATAGTCAATCGGGCCGTTACCCCTATAGGTCGCGTAGCTGGACTCAAGCGGCCGCAACAGGCGATCGGCGACCGGCTGCAGGCTGAGCAGCAGCAACAGCAGCCAGCTCAGGCTTAATATGACTTTGCCGCTTTTCTGCCAACGGGTAAACCACAGCAGCAATAATGCCAGCCCCATTAACAACAGCAGGGCAGGTAGTGGCATCATCAGGCCACCAATAAATTTTTTTAGGTGAAATAACATCAAAAATCAGGTCCTTTTGGGCGAAAAAACGGCATCTGGCCGCATTCATGCTGCAAGAAGATTTATTCTAAGCCAGTCTGTGCCAAAATAGCAGGTTTGAATGGGCAGGCGCTTTGCCGTCGGCCAAGATAGAATCAGCGGAGCCGTTGTCCATGCAGGATCGCAATTTTGACGATATTGCCGAGAAGTTTGCGCGTAATATTTACGGCACCACCAAGGGGAAAATCCGTCAGGCGGTAGTCTGGCAGGATCTGACCACGCTGCTGGCCCAGTTGCCACAGCGGCCGCTGCGCATTCTGGATGCCGGAGGGGGCGAAGGCCATATGGCTTGCCAACTGGCAGAATTAGGACATCAGGTCTTGTTGTGCGATCTTTCTGGTGAGATGATCCAACGCGCTGCGTTGCTGGCCGAGCAGAAAGGTGTGAGCCAGAACATGCAATTCATACAAAGTTCGGCGCAAGAGATTGGTCAGCATTTGGCACAACCGGTCGATCTGATATTGTTCCATGCGGTTTTGGAGTGGATCGCCGAACCACAGGTAGCATTACAGGCGTTGTTTGAATGCCTGGTGCCCGGCGGCGCACTGTCACTGATGTTCTTTAATGCCAACGGTTTGTTGATGCGTAATGTGGTGTTGGGCAATTTCCAACTGGTGGATCCCGAGATCAGGCGGCGTCGCAAGCGTTCGCTGTCGCCGCAGTATCCACACAGTCCACCGCTGGTTTACGGCTGGTTGGAGCAGATGGGCATGCAGATTTCAGGCAAAACCGGCGTGAGGGTTTTCCATGATTATCTGCAAAGCAGGCAGCTACAGACCCAAAAATTTGAAGAGTTACTGGCGCTTGAACAGCTCTATTGTCGGCAAGAGCCGTACGTGAGTTTGGGGCGCTATATTCACGTCTCGGCGCATAAACCGATCCTGAAGGACGAACTATGAGTGAATTTTCCCAGACAGTACCCGAATTGGTCGCCTGGGCACGGAAAAATGATTTCTCTATTTCGCTCCCCACTGAGCGTCTTGCGTTTTTGCTGGCTATCGCCACGTTAAATGGTGAGCGGCTGGACGGCGAGATGAGCGAAGGTGAGCTGGTTGATGCATTTCGCCATGTCAGCAAAGGGTTTGAACAGACGCATGAAACGGTGGCGATGCGCGCCAACAATGCGATTAACGACATGGTGCGCCAGCGCCTGTTGAACCGTTTTACCAGCGAGTTGGCGGACGGCAATGCCATCTATCGTCTGACGCCGTTGGGCATTGGGATTACCGATTACTATATCCGCCAACGTGAGTTTTCGACCCTGCGCCTTTCCATGCAGCTGTCGATCGTGGCGGAAGAGTTAAAGCGTGCCGCAGACGCTGCCGAAGAGGGCGGCGATGATTTCCATTGGCACCGCAACGTCTTTGCTCCGCTGAAATACTCGGTAGCGGAGATCTTCGACAGTATCGATCTGACCCAGCGCCTGATGGATGAACAGCAGCAGAGCGTGAAAGAAGATATCGCGGCGCTGCTCAACCAGGATTGGCGTGCGGCTATCTCCAGTTGTGAGATGCTGCTGTCGGAAACCTCCGGCACCCTGCGTGAACTACAGGATACGCTGGAGGCCGCTGGTGATAAACTCCAGGCCAACCTGCTGCGTATTCAGGACGCCACGCTGGGGGAGATGGAGCTGGGCTTTGTCGATAAGCTGGTGTTTGATTTGCAAAGCAAGCTGGATCGTATCATCAGCTGGGGCCAACAGGCGATTGACCTGTGGATCGGCTATGATCGCCATGTGCACAAGTTTATCCGTACCGCGATCGATATGGATAAAAACCGCGTGTTCGCCCAACGCCTGCGCCAATCGGTACAAAACTACTTCGATAACCCTTGGACGCTGACCCATGCCTCAGCCTCTCGTCTGCTCGATATGCGAGACGAAGAGCTGGCGTTACGCAGTGAGGAAGTCACCGGGGAGCTGCCGCCAGATCTGGAATATGAAGAGTTCAGCGAAATTCGCGAACAGTTGGCAGCGATGATCGAACAGGCACTGAAGGTTTACCAGGAACAAAAAATGCCGCTCGATTTAGGGGCCGTGATGCGCGATTATCTGGCGCAATATCCGCGTGTGCGTCACTTTGACGTTGCCCGCATAGTGGTCGACCAGGCAGTGCGCCTTGGTGTGGCTGAAGCTGATTTTTCAGGGTTGCCCGCGCAATGGCAGGCAATCAATGATTACGGAGCCAAGGTACAGGCCCATGTCATCGACAAATATTGAACAAGTAATGCCAGTCAAGCTGGCCAAGGCATTGTCTAATACGTTGTTTCCGGCGTTGGACAGCCAATTGCGCGCAGGTCGTCACATCGGTATCGATGAGTTGGACAACCATGCATTCCTCATGGATTTTCAAGACGAGCTGGAAGAGTTTTATACCCGTTACGGCGTCGAGCTGATCCGGGCGCCGGAAGGGTTCTTCTATTTGCGCCCGCGCTCGACCACGCTCATTCCACGCTCGGTGCTTTCCGAATTGGACATGATGGTCGGCAAGATCCTGTGCTACCTCTACCTGAGCCCCGAACGCCTGGCGCATGAAGGCATTTTCAGCCAGCAGGAGCTGTACGATGAACTGTTGAGCCTGGCGGATGAGAGCAAGCTGCTGAAGTTCGTCAACCAGCGTTCCACCGGTTCGGATCTCGATCGTCAGAAACTGCACGAAAAAGTGCGCTCCTCGCTCAATCGCCTGCGCCGTCTGGGCATGGTGTATTTCATGGGCAATGACAACAGCAAATTCCGCATTACCGAGGCGGTGTTCCGCTTTGGTGCCGATGTGCGTAGCGGTGACGACCCGCGCGAAGCCCAGTTGCGGATGATCCGTGACGGTGAGGCAATGCCGGTTGAAAACAGCCTGTCACTGAACGATGAAGTTGATGCGGAAGATGCGCAGGCAGAGACCACCCCGGACAGTGCAGAGGATGAACAGGAATGATTGAACGCGGTAAATTTCGCTCACTGACGCTGGTTAACTGGAACGGTTTCTTTGCTCGAACCTTTGATCTGGATGAGTTGGTCACTACGCTTTCTGGCGGTAACGGGGCCGGCAAGTCCACTACCATGGCGGCCTTCGTCACGGCGCTGATCCCGGATCTGACGCTGCTGCACTTTCGTAACACCACCGAAGCCGGAGCTACCAGCGGTTCGCGCGATAAAGGCCTGCACGGTAAATTGCGTGCCGGTGTCTGCTACTCAACGTTAGACGTGGTCAACTCGCGCCACCAGCGTGTGGTGGTCGGGGTTCGTCTGCAACAGGTAGCGGGGCGCGATCGTAAGGTCGATATCAAACCTTTCACCATTCAGGGGCTGCCAACGGCGGTGCAACCGACCGAACTGCTGACCCAGACCGTGGGCGAGCGTCAGGCTCGAGTCCTTTCGTTGCAGGAATTGAAAGAGCGTGTTGAAGAGATGGAAGGAGTGCAGTTCAAGCAGTTCAACTCCATCACCGATTACCACGCCCTGATGTTTGATCTGGGGGTGCTGCCTAAGCGTCTGCGCACGTCTTCCGACCGCAGCAAGTTCTATCGCTTGATCGAAGCCTCGCTGTACGGCGGGATTTCCAGTGCCATCACCCGTTCTCTGCGTGATTACCTGTTGCCGGAAAACGGCGGCGTGCGTAAAGCGTTCCAGGATATGGAAGCCGCGCTGCGCGAGAACCGCATGACGCTGGAAGCGATCCGCGTCACCCAGTCGGACCGTGATCTGTTCAAGCATCTGATCTCCGAAGCGACCTCGTACGTTGCCGCAGACTACATGCGACACGCCAATGAACGGCGTATCCATCTGGATGGGGCGCTGGTATTGCGCAACGAGTTGCTGAGCAGTCGCAAACAGCTGGCCGCCGAGCAGTTCCGCCACGTTGAAATGGCGCGTGAGCTGGCTGAGCAAAGCGGTGCCGAATCCGATCTGGAAACCGATTATCAGGCCGCCAGCGATCACCTCAATCTGGTGCAGACCGCAATGCGCCAGCAGGAAAAGATCGAACGCTATGAAGGCGATCTGGAAGAGCTGACCTACCGTCTGGAAGAACAGAATGAGGTTGTCGCCGAAGCGAGTGAGCAGCAGGCGGAAAACGAAGCGCGTGCCGAAGCCGCAGAGCTGGAGGTGGATGAGCTGAAAAGCCAGCTCGCCGATTACCAGCAGGCGCTGGACGTGCAGCAAACCCGCGCCATTCAATATCAGCAGGCACTCCAGGCGCTTGAGCGCGCCCGTGCGCTGTGCCAGGTGCCGGAACTCACCGCCGAAAATGCCGAAGAGTGGCTGGATACCTTCCAGGCACGCGAGCAGGAAGCGACAGAGTCCCTGTTGCAGTTGGAACAAAAATTAAGCGTGGCGGATGCGGCTCACAGCCAGTTCGAGCAGGCCTACCAGCTGGTGGGTAAAATTGCGGGCGAAGTCAGCCGCAGTGAAGCCTGGCAAACTGCGCGTGAGCTCTTGCGTGACTGGCCTTCGCAGCAGCATCAGGCCGAGCGTGTGCAGCCGTTGCGGATACGTTTGAGCGAGTTGGAGCAACGCTTGCGCTCGCAGCAGGATGCCGAACGTCTGTTGCAGGAGTTCTGCAAACGTCACGGGCAGAGTTATCAGCCGGATGAGCTTGATGCCTTGCAGCAGGAGCTGGAAGAGCGTTTGGAATCGTTGTCGCAAAGCGTCAGCGAAGCCGGTGAGCGCCGGATGGAAATGCGCCAGGAGCTGGAGCAGATCCAACAGCGCATCAAAGAGCTGACCGCCAGGGCACCAATTTGGTTGGCCGCGCAGGATTCACTGACCCAGCTCAGCGAGCAGAGCGGTGAAGCCTTCGAAGATGGTCAGCAGGTTACCGAATACATGCAGCAACTGCTGGAGCGCGAACGCGAAACCACGGTTGAACGTGACGAAGTCGCCAGCCGCAAGCGCGAAATCGAAGCGCAGGTTGAGCGCCTCAGCCAGCCGAGCGGGGCAGAAGATCAGCGTCTGGTGACGCTGGCGGAGCGCTTTGGCGGCGTGCTGCTGTCGGAAATCTATGACGATGTCACCATTGACGATGCCCCGTACTTCTCCGCGCTGTACGGCCCGTCGCGCCACGCCATTGTGGTGCCGGATCTGTCGCTGGTGCGCGAGATGCTGGAAGGGTTGGAAGATTGCCCGGAAGATCTCTACCTGATCGAAGGGGATCCGCAGTCGTTTGACGACAGTGTGTTCGCTGTCGAAGAGCAAGAAAAAGCGGTGGTAGTGAAAATTGCCGATCGCCAGTGGCGTTACTCGCGCTACCCTGAGGTGCCGCTATTTGGCCGTGCTGCTCGGGAAAATCGCCTGGAAGTGCTGTACGCAGAACGTGACTTATTGGCCGAACGCTACGCCACCTTGTCATTTGACGTGCAGAAAACCCAGCGTTCTCATCAGGCGTTCAGCCGTTTTATCGGCTCGCACCTCGCCGTGGCGTTTGACGCGGATCCCGAGGCGGATATCCGCGCGCTGAACAGCCGGCGGGGTGAAATTGAGCGTGCGCTCAATAACCACGAAGCGCAGAACCAACAGCAGCGTCAGCAATACGATCAGGCAAAAGAGGGCATTTCTGCGCTCAACCGCCTGATGCCGCTGGTTTCACTGTTGAATGATGAAACCTTGCAGGATCGTGTCGAAGAGATCCGCGAGGAAATGGAAGAGGCGCAGGATGCTGCGCGCTATATCCAACAGCACGGCGTTTCCTTGGCCAAGCTGGAACCGATGTTGTCGGTGCTGCAAAGCGATCCGGAGCAGCATGAGCAGTTACAGCAGGACTATGCTCAGGCCCAGGCCACCCAACGCCAGGCCAAACAGCAAGCCTTTTCCCTGACGGAAGTGGTACAGCGCCGCGCACACTTCAGCTATACCGATTCTGCCGGCATGCAGAATGCCGATAACGATCTCAACGATAAACTGCGTCAACGCCTGGAACATGCGGAAGCGGAACGTACCCGCGCCCGTGAGCAACTGCGCCAGTATCAGACCCAGTTTACGCAATACAGCCAAGTACTGGCCTCGCTGAAAAGCTCTTATGACGCCAAACGCGACATGCTTAAAGAGCTGAGCCAGGAACTGGTGGACATTGGCGTGCAGGCCGATGCCAATGCCGAAGCCCGCGCGCGGCAGCGCCGGGACGAATTACATGCATCGCTGAGCAATAACCGTAACCGCCGTAACCAGTTGGAGAAACAGCTGACCTTCTGCGAAGCGGAAATGGACAGCCTGCAAAAGAGACTGCGCAAGCTGGAGCGTGATTATTATCAACTGCGTGAGCAAGTGGTGACGGCCAAGGCGGGCTGGTGTGCCGTGATGCGTCTGGTGAAAGACAACGGGGTTGAACGCCGTCTGCACCGTCGTGAACTGGCCTATATGGACGGTGACGAGCTGCGTTCGATGTCGGATAAGGCATTGGGTGCGCTGCGTCTGGCGGTGGCGGATAACGAACATCTGCGTGATGTGCTGCGCCTGTCGGAAGATCCGAAACGGCCAGAGCGCAAGATCCAGTTCTTTATCGCGGTCTATCAGCATCTGCGCGAGCGTATCCGCCAGGATATTATCCGCACTGACGATCCGGTCGAAGCTATCGAACAAATGGAGATCGAACTGGGCCGTCTGACCGAAGAGCTGACTGCGCGCGAACAGAAACTGGCGATCAGTTCGAAGAGCGTGGCGAACATTATCCGCAAGACCATTCAGCGCGAGCAGAACCGTATCCGGATGCTCAACCAGGGGCTGCAAGCGGTTTCCTTCGGTCAGGTGAAGAGCGTGCGTTTGAACGTCAACGTACGGGAAGCACATGCCACCTTGCTGGATGTGCTCTCCGAGCAGCAGGAACAGCATCAGGATCTGTTTAACAGCAACCGTCTGACCTTCTCGGAAGCGTTGGCCAAGCTGTATCAGCGCCTGAACCCGCAGATCGATATGGGCCAGCGTACGCCACAAACCATTGGTGAAGAGTTGCTGGATTATCGTAACTACCTGGAGCTGGAGGTGGAAGTCTTCCGTGGCTCCGACGGCTGGCTGCGTGCGGAAAGTGGCGCGCTGTCTACCGGGGAGGCGATCGGTACCGGCATGTCAATTCTGGTGATGGTGGTGCAGAGCTGGGAAGAGGAGTCACGCCGCCTGCGGGGTAAAGATATTTCGCCTTGTCGCCTGCTGTTCCTTGATGAAGCCGCGCGTCTGGATGCCAAATCCATCGCTACGCTGTTTGAGCTGTGCGATCGTCTGGAGATGCAGTTGATTATCGCCGCGCCAGAAAACATCAGCCCGGAAAAGGGGACTACCTATAAACTGGTGCGTAAGGTGTTCCAGAACCATGAGCATGTGCACGTGGTTGGCCTGCGTGGGTTCGCCAGTGAACAACCGGCTTTAGACTCGGTGTCGGAATAAACGTCACAAAGCTAAAAAAATGCCCTATAAATCTGAAAATAGCCGCCTGAAGGTGGCTATTTTTTTACATGACGAGGATGATAGGTCTGTTTTTTTGCCAGTGATAAGCTGGGATGAAATGGTTATTTACGGCGCCGAGAGCAAAAGCGTCGTTCTGTTTGTATACTGAAACTAATAATAGTCTGTGCAGTATTTTTGTGAGCCTACAGGGGGCAAGGGATGTTGCTTAAAAATGGAAACTCAGTACGACGTCTGGCATTGAGTTGCGCAATCGCGTGTGGTTTTGCCATGTCGTTTTCCGCATGGGCAACTGTACCGGCGTTACCGATGGCGTCATCGTCATCAGGGATGTCCACGGCACAAAGTCGTGCCGAACTGCTTACGGCATTGCCGAAAAGCGTAGTGCCGTATTATCTCTCCACTTTGGCACAGCTGTATGCTGCCAACCAGATGCAACCTATGTGGCAAGATCGGGAAGCGGTACTGCAATTTCAGCAGCAGCTGGCTGAGTTGGCAATTTCTGGCGTACAGCCGCAGTTTACTCAATGGGTAAAACTGCTGACCGATCCGCTCATCACCGATATGGCGCGTGATATTGTGCTGTCGGATGCCATGCTGGGTTATTTGCAGTTTGTCTCCTCAATCGGGGCCAACGGCAACAATTGGCTGTACAGCAATATTCCTTACAAGCTGAAGGTGCCGGCGAATACGGTGATCAACCAGTGGCAGCTCTCGCTGCATCAGGGCAAAACGCTGGCCTATATCAATTCGTTGGCCCCGCAGCATCCTCAGTACGCCAAAATGCATTTGGCGCTGCGCGAGATGCTGGCGGATGGGCGGCCATGGCCACAAATGACCAATGGCGCAAGCTTGCGTCCAGGTCAGCTCAGCGACGATATTCCTGCGCTGCGCGATATTCTGGCGCGTACCGGTATGCTGATCGCCACTCCGGCGGTAGCACCCGCTTCGCCTGAGCCTGAAGTTATCAGCGCCAGCGTGACGACTCCGGCGGCGGATGATGACCTGTCGGTAGATGAAGAGAAGGATCGTGCTACCGCAGTGGCTGTCGTTAGCCCTGGAGCGGCATCGATCAAAGATCTTGCTCCTTCTCCAGAGGCGACCGCGCAGGTCCAACCTGCCAGTCCGGTTTCGGTAACGGATAATCGTTACACAGAAGATCTGGTGGAAGGGGTCAAACGTTTCCAGATCTGGCAAGGTCTGACGCCTGATGGCATCATCGGTACCCGGACGCGTGAATGGCTGAACGTTTCGCCACAAACTCGTGCTTCACTGCTGGCGTTGAACATCCAGCGCCTGCGCATTCTGCCGGGGCACGTTGATACCGGCATTATGGTCAACATCCCGAACTACTCGCTCACCTACTATTTGAATGGTAATGAAGTGTTATCTTCGCGGGTGATTGTTGGCCGTCCGAGCCGTAAGACACCGTTGATGAGCAGCGCGTTGAATAACGTGGTGGTCAACCCACCGTGGAACGTGCCAACCAAGTTGATCCGTGAAGATATCGTGCCCAAGGCCATGCGTGATGCCAGCTACTTCCAGAAACACGGCTACCGGGTGTTCTCAGGGTGGAGCAACGATGCGGAAGTGATCGATCCGGCAATGATTGACTGGGCCGTAGTTTCGCCGCGCAATTTCCCTTACCGCATCCAGCAGGCGCCGGGGACCAGCAACTCGTTAGGGCGTTTCAAGTTCAACATGCCAAGTTCGGATGCCATCTACCTGCATGACACCCCGAACCACGGCCTGTTCCAGAAAGATATCCGTGCCTTGAGTTCTGGCTGTGTGCGCGTTAACAAGGCTTCCGATCTGGCCAACATGCTGTTGCAGGATGCCGGTTGGAACAATACCCGCGTCTCCTCTACGCTGAAACAGGGCAACACCACGTACGTGAACATCCGCCAGCATATTCCAGTTCAGTTGTATTACCTGACAGCCTGGATCTCGGATGACGGTAAGCCACAGTTCCGTACAGATATTTACAATTATGATGCGACAGTGAGATCGGGCGCACAAATTTTGGCTCAGGCCGAAAAATTGATGCAATAAATGCAGTAATTCTAGCTAAATAGCGGTCTGAATGTCTGGTCAGTAACAGGCACTTTTTTTTGTGAGTGCCGGTAAACCACAGCGTATCGCGGGTTGACTCCGCATACGCTGGCGGTTATGGTTCGGGCAGTGCGCAGTTTTGTGCATATATTTTGACATTCTTGCCGAGTTTAAAGAGTCATGGACAAAATTGATCATCATCGCCGTAAATGGCTGGCGTTAGGTAGCGCCGCCGTGGGTATCGCACTGCTTCCTGGGCAGGCGTTTGCCAGTATTTCTACCGCTCGCCCGCGTATTCTGTTGTTGAACAACCTCAATACCGGCGAATCCATCAAGGCCGAGTTCTTCAACGGTAAAGGTTACAATAAAGAAGAGTTGGCGCGTCTGAACCATATCTTCCGTGACTATCGGGCCAATAAGGTCAAGAGTATCGATCCTGCTCTGTTTGATCATCTCTATCGCCTACAGGTGATGCTGGGTACCAGCAAACCGGTACAGCTGATTTCTGGCTACCGTTCAATGGCGACCAATACCGAAATGCGTGCGCATAGCCGTGGCGTGGCCAAGCAGAGCTACCATACCAAAGGTCAGGCGATGGATTTCCATATCGAAGGGATCCAACTGAGTAATATCCGTAAGGCTGCGTTAAAAATGCGTGCCGGCGGTGTAGGCTATTATCCACGTAGTAACTTTGTGCACATCGATACCGGCCCGGTGCGGACCTGGTAATCATTGTGCATCATGATCGGTGAATGGCACCCGCCCCTCGGGCGTGGTTCTGTTGTCGTTGGAGCTTTATGAAATACCATATCATCCCCGTAACGGCGTTCAGCCAGAACTGTACGCTCATCTGGTGCGACGTGACCAAACAGGCGGCGCTGGTCGATCCTGGTGGCGATCCGGAAAAACTGAAGGCTGCCATTGCCGAAAAGGGCGTGCAGATCAACCAGATCCTATTGACGCACGGCCATCTCGATCATGTAGGTGCAGCGGCAGAAATGGCCGAGCATTATCAGGTGCCAATCTATGGGCCGGATAAGGAAGATGCCTTCTGGCTTGAAGGTTTGCCAGCACAGAGCCGTATGTTTGGCCTGGATGAATGCGCCGCTCTGACGCCGACCAAATGGTTGCAAGAGGGGGATAAAGTGCAGGTGGGTGAGATGTCACTGAACGTACTGCATTGTCCTGGTCATACGCCTGGCCATATCGTTTTTATCAACGAACAGGCGCGCCTGGCGTTAGTGGGCGACGTATTGTTCAACGGTGGCGTTGGCCGCAGCGATTTCCCGCGCGGAGATCATCAGGCACTGATCGCGTCGATCCGCAGTAAGTTACTGCCTCAGGGCGACGATATGGCGTTTATTCCAGGACACGGCCCAATGTCTACCTTTGGCCATGAACGTCAAACCAACCCGTTCCTGCGCGAAGAACCTGCCATCTGGTAGGGGGCTTCCCGCAAAATAACAAAGGGGCGCCAATGCGCCCCTTTTCAATGCCAAATCTGCTTACAGCACGGCAACAATGGCTTCGCACAGCGGCGCCATATTGTCCGGCGTCATCCCCGCCACGTTAACGCGGCCGGAGTTAACGGCATACACGCCAAACTCATCACGTAGACGTAGAACCTGCTCTTTGGTCAGGCCGCTGAAAGAGAACATGCCGTTCTGGTTGATGATAAAGCTGAAATCCTGCTCCGCCCCTTTTTCCTGCAGGGTGTTAACGAACAGCTGGCGCATACGGTGAATACGCTGACGCATGTCGGTCAGCTCTTGTTCCCAAATGGCGCGCAGCGCTGGGTTACCCAAGATGGTGGCAACTACGGCGGCACCGTGTGACGGTGGGTTCGAGTAGTTGGCACGGATCGCGGCTTTCACCTGGCTGAAGGCACGTTCGGCGGTTTCTGCGTCGGTAGCCACCACGGTGCAGGCACCGACACGCTCGTTATACAGCCCAAAGTTCTTCGAGTAGGAGCTGGCAACGATCAGTTCCTGATGTTTGGCAGCAAAGATACGCAGACCCTGTGCATCTTCTTCCAGGCCCTTGGCGAAGCCTTGGTAGGCGAAGTCGAACAGTGGCAACCAGCCCTTGGTCACGGACAGCTCAGCCAACTGAGCCCATTGTGCTTCGGTTGGATCGATGCCGGTAGGGTTATGGCAGCAACCGTGGAACAGCACCACGTCACCAGCCTGAGCCTGGTTCAGGCTGGTGAGCAGACCGTCGAAGTCCAGCGCGTGGTTGGCGGCGTCGTAATAGTTGTATTCCAACACTTCCAGGCCAACGGCACCAAAGACGTTTTTATGGTTTGGCCAGCTTGGGTTACTGACCCAGATACGTTTGGCGTTGGTCTGGTTGGCAATAAAGTCGGCTGCGACACGCAGGGCACCGGTACCACCAGGGGTTTGCGCGGTACGGGCACGCTTGTCGGCAATAATTGGGCTCTGCTTGCCGAACAATAGTTCTTGCGTGCAGCTGGCAAATTCAGGGATGCCTTCAATGCCCAGATAGTTTTTGGTGGTCTCATTTTCCAGCAGATACTGTTCAGCTTTTTTAACGCTGGTCAGCACCGGCGTTTTGCCAGTTTCGTCTTTATAGACGCCTATCCCTAAGTTGATTTTATTCTCACGCTTGTCCGCGCGGAAAATGTCGGTCAGACCCAGAATCGGATCGGCAGGTGCAGCGGTGATTTTTTCAAACATGTCAGATGCTTCCATGGCCTAGAGTTAAGCAGACAGAAACATCAGGGTAGCGCCAGTTATCGTCTTTGCCAACCGTTTGCGAGAAAAACACCTCGATCTTGTGACGGCGGCAGATTCAGCACAAAAAATGACGGGGAAGGGCGGATTGGCAGAATAAAAAATGGCGCAAAGCGCTAAAAACAAAAACAGGGCCGAAGCCCTGTTTTTTTAACTTAGCTGACGGCGAACCGTCATCAAGTGCAACAACTTAGAACTGGTAAACCAGACCGGTAGCTACGATGTTGTCAGTAGCGATCTTGTTAGCACGAGTGAATTCGTTGTCGTCCAGCAGGTTGATTTTGTAATCAACATAGGTAGACATGTTTTTGTTGAAGTAGTAAGTCGCACCTACGTCAACGTATTTAACCAAGTCAGCGTCGCCGCCGCCGAAGTTACTACCGTTTGCGTTACGGCCAGCCAGGTTTTTACCTTTAGACTGCAGGTAAGCGATGGATGGACGCAGGCCGAAATCGAACTGGTACTGAGCTACCACTTCAAAGTTCTGAGTTTTGTTAGCGATGGTGAAGTCTGATTCGCCGTATGGGGTCATGTTGCGGGTTTCCGCATACATGGTCGCCAAGTAGACGTTGTTCGCGTCGTATTTAGCACCAACGGTCCATGCTTCAGCGTCTTTACCACCAGCAGTAGACAGCTCGGTTTGAGCATTAGTACGGTCAGAACCAGAGTAGGCAGCACCCACGCTCACGCCTGAATCCAGGATTGCGTAAGTAGAGGAGATACCCCAACCGTCACCGTTTTGTTTATTCAGGTCACGCTTGTCGTTTTCGTTCTTGCCTTGGTACTGCACAGCGAAGTTCAGGCCATCAACCATACCGAAGAAGTTGTTGTTACGATAAGTAGCAACACCGTTAGTACGGCCAGTCATGAAGTTGTCGGTGTAGGTGTAAGTATCGCCACCGAACTCTGGCAGCATATCTGTCCAGCCTTCAACGTCATACACTACGCCGTAGTTACGGCCGTAATCGAATGAACCGTAGTCAGCAAATTTCAGACCCGCGAAGCCCAGACGAGTTTTAGTACCTTCGGTACCTTGTGACTCGGCGTGGTTAGCTTGCACGTTGTATTCCCACTGGCCGTAACCGGTCAGTTGGTCAGTAATCTGGGTTTCACCTTTGAAGCCAAAACGAACGTATGACTTGTCGCCATCGTTCTCTTTGTCGTTAGAGAAGTAGTGCAGGCCGTCAACTTTACCGTACAGATCCAGTTTGTTGCCGTCTTTGTTGTAGATCTCAGCTGCGTTGGCTGCACCAGCTGCTAACAGAGCTGGGATCACTACTGCAAGAATGTTGCGCTTCATCATCATTATTACCCTCATTGGTTTTATTCGGACACCTTGCCACTGCCGCCAATAATTCTTTTGGAACTATTGTTGATAGATTGGTGTCGTCCTGTGTCTGCACGCAGTGTTCCATTCACGGGCAGGTTTATCTAGAGCGAAAATGCTACCAATGTCGTAATCTGGTTTCAGAAAGATACCATGTGTAACAATTTGTGTATTTGAGGGAACTTTGTGATGCAGGTCAATAATCAAAAATGCGAAAGGCCAGCTAAGCTGGCCTTTATTATGTAAAAAAATGGTTAAATTATGTTTGGTTTTATGATTTAGAAGCTGGCGTTACGTGGCGTTCTTGGGAACGGGATCACGTCGCGGACGTTCTGCACGCCAGTGACATAGGCGATTAAACGCTCAAAACCTAAACCAAAACCAGAATGTGGCACGGTGCCATAGCGGCGCAGATCACGATACCACCAATAATCTTCTTTATTGAGGCCCATCTCTGCCAGACGTTGATCGAGCACATCCAAACGTTCTTCACGCTGTGAACCACCGATGATCTCACCAATGCCCGGCGCTAGCACGTCCATTGCCGCTACGGTTTTGCCATCTTCGTTCATGCGCATATAGAAGGCTTTGATATCTTTCGGGTAGTTTTTCACAACTACCGGAGCCTTGAAGTGCTGCTCGGCCAGATAGCGTTCGTGTTCAGATGACAGATCGATACCCCAGGAAACCGGGTTTTCGAAGGTCTGGCCCGAAGCGATCAGGATCTCGACCGCCTCGGTGTAGTCCACCTGGGCGAAATCGGAAGAGACAAAGCGCTTCAGGCGGTCAATAGCGTCTTTATCTACCCGCTCAGCAAAGAATTGCAGATCGTCGGCACGTTCATCCAGCACCGCCTGGAAGACATATTTCAGCATGCTTTCGGCTAGCCCGGCAACGTCGTCCAGAGTGGCAAAGGCGACTTCCGGTTCGATCATCCAGAATTCCGCCAGGTGACGGCTGGTGTTCGAGTTCTCGGCACGGAAGGTGGGGCCAAAGGTATAAATTTTTGACAGCGCACAGGCATAGGTTTCGCCGTTCAACTGGCCAGACACGGTCAGGAAGGCTTCTTTACCGAAGAAATCCTGGCTGAAATCGACCGCACCTTTATCGGTGCGTGGCAGGTTTTCCATATCCAGCGTGGAGACGCGGAACATTTCACCGGCACCTTCGGTATCAGAGGCGGTGATCAGCGGGGTGGAAACCCAGAAATAACCGTTCTCGTGGAAGTAGCGGTGGATTGCCTGTGCCAAAGTGTGGCGAACGCGGGCAACCGCGCCAATCAGGTTGGTGCGTGGGCGCAGGTGGGCAACTTCGCGCAGGTATTCGATGCTGTGGCGTTTGGCCGCCATTGGATAGGTGTCAGGATCGTCAACCCAACCGACTACCTTGATGGTCGTGGCTTGCAGCTCGAAGCTCTGGCCTTCACCCGGCGATGGCACCACGGTACCGGTCACTTCAATGGAACAGCCGGTGGTCAGGCGTAACACTTCGTCCTGATAATTCGGCAGAGAATCATTAACGACGGCCTGTAACGGATTAAAGCAGGAGCCGTCATAAACGGCGAGGAAGGAGATACCAGCTTTAGAATCTCTCCGGGTACGTACCCAACCGCGCACGGTGACTTCACTGTCAACCGCAGCACGACCTTGCAGTACGTCGACTACAGGCACTACGCTCATAGATTTCTCTCTTATAAGTTTTTCAGAAATAGGCTAACAACCCAAGAATTTGGGGATATTGCTATGTTACTTGCCGCGTTGCAGAGCACAAGCAGAAATCATCAGAATGGGACAACATTTATTGCAGTGGGATAAAAAACGCGAGGTATATAAAGGAAGAGAGGGAACGCTGGCGAGAAATGCCCACACGTTTGCATCACCCATTGGTGCCAGTACCTGATTTCGCCTAAATCTCATCGGTGGCAGGAAGGAAAACCAACAGTGTTACCAATTGGCTCCTGTTCTTTAATGCAGCTCCGTACAGCTCCCTCTCCCTGTGGGAGAGGGTTGGCGTGAGGGGGCGCCTTAACTGGCTTTCTTCACCAGCGGCAGATCGAAGGCTTTGCGCAGCGCTTTGACAAACGCGGGGTCCTGGCAGATGGTTTTGCCTGGGCTATCGGACAGTTTGGCCACCGGCTTGCCTTTGCACTCGACCAGCTTGATCACGATATTCAACGGCTTGACGCCGGGGATATTGCAGGTCAGACGCGTGCCGATGCCGAACGCCAGATTGATACGCCGATCAAAGTGGCGATACAGTGCGAGCGCCTTATCCAGATCCAGATTGTCTGAAAACACCAGCGTCTTGCTCATGGGATCGATACCCAATTGCTGATAATGGGCAATGGCTTTTTCACCCCATTCGATCGGATCGCCCGAGTCGTGGCGCAACCCTTGATAACGCTGGGCAAACTGCTTGCCGAAATCACGCAGGAAAGCATCCATGGTGATACAGTCGGTAAGCGCAATGCCGAGCTGATCGGGATATTCATCCAGCCAGGCCTGCAAGGCGGCACGTTGGCTGTTGGCCAACACCGGGCTAATCTGTTGATGAGCCTGAAACCATTCATGGGCTTGCGTACCAACCGGTATCAGATCCAGCCGATGTGCCAAATCGTAGTTACTGGTACCAACCAGATAGGGGAATTCGTTTTTCAACGTGCTGACAATGGCCTGTTGCACATCACGGGAGAAGCGGCGACGGCTGCCGAAGTCCATCAGCTTGAAGCGTGAGATATCAATATCCCCGCTCAGTTGCTTGAACTGTGCCAGGTTCTGGCGCAACTGGCTAATTGCCATCTCTGGCGTGGCCTGTGGCGAACGCTGGCGATGCACCACTTCGCTGATCACCGCCAACAACGGCACTTCCCACATAATCACTTCGCGCCAGGGGCCAGCGATACGGATATGCAATCTGCCGTCGTGATTGCTAATGCTGACCTGCTGCGGATCGTAGCGAAACTCTCGTAGCCAGCTCAGGTAATCCTGATGGAAGAAAGGCAGGCTGGAGAGATAGCGGTGTTCGGCTTCGGTTAGCGCCAACTCGCTCATCATGGCAACCTGCGCGCGGATCTCGTCGGCATATTCGCCCAGCAGTTCGTCGCCACGGCAACGAAACTCCGCCGCAACGGTAATTGCGGGGTAGCGATGGAACACTGCTTGCTGCATATGAAGCTTGTAGGCGTCAGTATCGAGCAGTGAAGTCAAAATCGGGGAAGCGTATAGAGTCATATCGCGTTACAGCATCCTCGTCAGGCGCGTGGTCCAAATCCGGATAATCATAAAAAGTGGGGGGGAGTATACCCGGATTATCCTGTTATTGAAGCCTCATCACACCACAAATGGTCGGAACCGGTCGAGGCTAAAACGTGCCTTTATTTTATCGGGGGCGCAACCCCAGACAGAAAAAGCCATTTAATCCAATAAACTGAATAACTTAGTTGATTTACTCATAAAAATTATGAGGTTAATTATTTTAAACACAGATTCAGATAAAACCGGTTGGCGTATAAATACTGACCCGGTTGCGCCCGGTCTTCTTACAAAAATAGAGCGCTTCGTCGGCCTGTTTGATGGCTGGATGCAGTTCTGCCAGGTCGCCTACGGCGGCGATGCCACAGCTGATAGTAAAGCGCACTCGTTTTCCGTTGAGCAACTCCAGACACATCTGTTGGGTTTGCTCACGCAGCGCTTCCATCATGCTGCGGGCATTTTCCAGGGAACAGTGGCCGAGCAGCAAGGCAAACTCTTCACCGCCATAGCGGCAAAAGATATCGCTGGAACGAAAGGTGTTACTTAACGACTGGGCGAACATCACCAGCACTCGGTCGCCGATATCGTGGCCATAGGTATCATTGAGGCGTTTGAAATTATCGATATCGATCAGACAGAACGCCTGCGGATAGCTACTCTGGGCGAGCATCTCACACTCGAGGAAAAATTTGCGGCGGTTATAAATGTTGGTCAACGGATCAAAGAACGATGAGACTTCCAGCTCTTTGATCAACTGCTGTTTTTCGTTTTCCAGCGCCAGTTTGACCTGATTGTATTGTTTAAGCTGGGTGATGGCATCACTGATGGCGATCAGCTCTTTGCTGTAAAAAGCATCGTTGTCATCAATATTCATATCGCCTTGTGACAGGCGCAGAATATTTTTATGCGTTTTGGTCAGCCAGCGGGTGATGTTGGAACAGAAGATCATGGAAGGCAGCAGGATGAATAGGGCAATCAGCCCACTCAGGGAAATCATGCCGTAGATGGCCGTCTGGCTATCATACTTTTTGGCTTCGGAAGCGGCCATCTCCAGCTCAAAGCTGCGTTCATAGAGTCTTTGGGAAAGCTTGTCCATTACCTCGATATAGCCAGCAATCAGGTTGATGTCATAGACGGTATTGTGGGTAATGGCTTTATATAACCCATCCGAAATGTTGCTGATCCGATTGCTGGAGATGTTACGCAGTATCTCATCTACCAGTTCGGTAATCTGCGGATCGTTATAGGCCAGCTTTAAGAACGCCAAACGGGTACCGAGCGGGGTGAATACCCCGGTCAATTGAATAGCCTTCAGATAAGCATTCTTGCGTTCAATACTGCTGAGATTGATGTCGATAATCTGATCGATCAGTTCGGTCAGCGACATATTCAGCCGGTTATTGAGGCGAACAGCCTCCAAAAACAGAAATGAGTCTGCATTGATCAGCCGGGTGTCGTAGGTATAGCGGTAGAAAGCTTTGGTGGTCTGGACGATATAATAGGCGCTGTTGATGTTGAACAGATTGCTGTTGGTCGTGTGGACTTGCGAGACCTGACGTGAATCGTTATCCAGCAGCCTTTCCATCCAATCGAGCATGGAAAGTATGGCGATCTTTTGCCGAATGCCCAAGCGCAGGGCGAGATCGGCATCGACATTGGATTTAACAATAGCGATTTTTTCACGCGCTTTTTTATCGGCCTGTTGCCAATGGGCTTGGGTCACGGATTTATCAACCAGGTCTAATCGTTTTAACCGGTGTGCCAGCAACGTAGCCTGAAAGGCCTCGGCCACTTCTTTGGTCCTGCTGATTTTATACAGGTTTTCCAGACTTTGATTGTGACTGGCCCGTGCCTTTATCAGCCCATTGGCAATAAAAACCGCAAAGGACAGCATGATGGCAAAGGTGAAGAAATAGATCAGGTATTTTACTTTCATGCCAATCTGTTTCTCCTACTGGCTCTTGGATGATTATATCATTGCTACCGCTGGTTTTCCCCCGCAATTCGGTTGTCAATGGGGACGAAACTGCGCCTGTTTAAGCATAAAATGCTGAGTTTGACGTTAAGCGAAGCGTCAGGGTAGCAGGAGCATAGCAAACAACAGCGAATGTCTGTGCGAGTCGTGTGTTTTCTTGGTGCGATTTGCTGCCATTTCTGGGTTTTTTTTATAGCTGTGATACAGTTTATTCACAATCGGGCCATTGAGGTACTGCGCCGTCCTGCATGGCGGTACGCTCCGAGTCCGGGATCTGTAACTCACTGAGACGTCAAAGGGTTTTTATGACACAACAGCCACAGGCGAAGTATCGCCACGATTATCGCGCCCCAGATTATACCATCACCGATATCGACCTGGATTTTGAACTGGATGCAGACACCACGCGCGTTACCGCCGTCAGCCAGATCAAACGGCAGGGTGCCGCCGGTGCCCCACTAACGCTGAATGGCGAAGACCTGACTCTGGTGAGTATTCAAGTGGATGGGCAGCCGTGGAGCGCCTATCGCCAGCAGGAAAACCAACTGGTGATTGAACAGCTACCGGCCCAGTTTACCCTGACGATCGTGAACGACATCCATCCGGCCAAAAATAGCGCGCTGGAAGGGCTATACCTGTCTGGCGAAGCGCTGTGCACCCAATGCGAGGCCGAAGGCTTCCGCCATATCACCTTCTATCTGGATCGCCCAGACGTGCTGGCCCGTTTTACTACCCGCATCGTTGCCGATAAAGCGCGTTATCCGTTCCTGCTGTCGAACGGCAATCGAGTGGCTGAAGGCGATCTGGCAGACGGCCGTCACTGGGTGCAATGGCAGGATCCGTTCCCGAAACCTAGCTATCTGTTTGCGCTGGTGGCGGGTGATTTCGACGTGTTGCGCGATAGCTTCACCACCCGTTCTGGTCGTAAGGTGGCCTTAGAACTGTTTGTCGATCGTGGCAACCTGGATCGTGCCGATTGGGCCATGACCTCGCTGAAAAATTCGATGAAGTGGGACGAAACCCGCTTTGGCCTGGAATACGATCTGGATATCTACATGATCGTCGCCGTGGATTTCTTCAACATGGGGGCGATGGAAAACAAAGGGTTAAATATCTTTAACTCGAAATATGTGTTGGCCAAGGCCGAAACCGCCACGGACAAGGATTACCTGAATATTGAAGCGGTGATTGGTCACGAATATTTCCATAACTGGACCGGCAACCGTGTGACCTGCCGCGACTGGTTCCAGCTTAGCCTGAAAGAAGGGCTGACGGTGTTCCGCGATCAGGAATTCAGTTCAGATCTGGGTTCCCGTTCGGTCAACCGCATCGATAACGTGCGGGTGATGCGTGGAGCGCAGTTTGCCGAAGACGCCAGCCCGATGGCGCACGCGATCCGGCCGGATAAAGTGATCGAGATGAACAACTTCTACACCTTGACGGTGTATGAGAAGGGATCCGAAGTGATCCGCATGCTGCACACGCTGCTGGGGGAACAACAGTTCCAGGCGGGGATGCAGCTTTATTTCGAACGCCACGACGGCAGTGCGGCCACCTGCGATGATTTTGTGCAGGCAATGGAAGATGCTTCCAACGTCGACCTGTCGCTGTTCCGTCGCTGGTACAGCCAGTCCGGCACGCCGCTGCTGACGGTGCGTGATGACTATAGCGCCGAGGATCAGCAGTACCGTTTGCACGTCAGCCAGAAAACCGCCCCGACGGCCGATCAGCCAGAAAAACTGCCGTTACATATTCCGCTGGATATTGAGCTTTACGACAGCGAAGGCAACGTCATTGCCTTGCAGAAAGACGGTTCACCAGTCAATAACGTGTTGAACGTCACCGCCGCCGAACAGACTTTTGTGTTTGATGGCGTCGCGCATAAGCCGGTTCCTTCGCTGTTGCGTGAGTTTTCGGCACCGGTCAAGCTGGATTATCCGTACAGCGATCAGCAACTGACCTTCCTGATGCAGCATGCACGCAATGAGTTTGCTCGCTGGGATGCCGCGCAGAGCCTGCTGGCCATCTACATCAAGCTGAACGTGGCCAAATATCAGCAGAAGCAGCCATTGTCGCTGCCGCTGCACGTGGCAGATGCCTTCCGGGCGGTGCTGCTGGATGAGAAGCTGGATCCGGCCCTGGCCGCGCAGATCCTCACGCTGCCATCGGAAAACGAAATTGCCGAGCTGTTCGCCATCATCGATCCACAAGCCATTTCGGCGGTGCATGAGGCGATCACCCGTTGCCTGGCTAAAGAGCTGGCCGATGAGTGGCTGGCGGTGTATCACGCTAACAAAACCGAAGGGTACCGGGTTGAGCATGGCGATATTGCCAAGCGTTCGCTGCGCAATATTTGTCTGCATTATCTGGCTTTCGACGATGTAGAGCAGGCCGACAAGCTGGTGGTGCAACAGTTCCAGCAGGCCGATAACATGACCGATTCGCTGGCGGCACTGGCAGCGGCGATGGGGGCACAGTTGCCTTGCCGTGATGCCTTGATGACCGAGTTTGATGAGCGCTGGCATCACGATGGTCTGGTGATGGACAAGTGGTTCATCCTCCAGGCCACCAGCCCGGCGGCAGACGTACTCTGCAAGGTGCGTGCGCTGCTGCAACACCGTTCCTTCAGCCTGAGTAATCCAAACCGCACCCGCTCGCTGATTGGTGGGTTCGCCTCGGCTAACCCGGCGGCATTCCATGCGGCAGACGGCAGCGGCTATCAGTTCCTGGTAGAGATCCTCAGCGATCTGAACAAGCGTAACCCACAGGTTGCCGCGCGGCTGATTGAACCTCTGATCCGCCTGAAGCGTTATGATGCCTCTCGTCAGGCGTTGATGCGTCAGGCGCTGGAGCAGTTGAAAGGGCTGGAGAACCTGTCTGGCGATCTGTTTGAGAAGATCACCAAGGCGTTAGACGCGTAAAAAGCAAGGGGGCGGCATTTGCCGTCCCCTGATTAATTTGCCACCTGGCGGGAAGTCTCAACGGCTTGCGGTGGTGCCAACACTCTTGCCAGCACTTCTGCTTCCAATTCCGCCAGCTTTGCCGAACCTTTGCGGCGTGGCCGCGGCAAATCAATAGTCAGATCCAATCCGATACGTCCCTCTTCGATTAACAGCACCCGATCGGCCAGTGCGATCGCCTCACTAACGTCATGCGTGACCAGTAGCACGGTGAAGCCATGCTGTTGCCAAAGCGTTTCGATCAGCCCCTGCATTTCAATACGGGTTAGTGCATCCAGAGCCCCCAAAGGTTCATCCAACAGCAACAGCCGTGGGCGATGGATCAACGCGCGGGCCAGTGCGACACGTTGTTTCTGTCCGCCAGACAGCGCGGCTGGCCATTCATTGGCTCGATCGGCCAGCCCAACGGTGGCTAACGCCTGCAATGCAGCATCACGCCAGTTGCCGCGCAGGCCAAGCCCCACGTTGTCGATCACCTTTTTCCACGGCAGCAGGCGAGCATCCTGAAACATTAGCCGCGTATCGTCTTTGGCATGGCTGAGTGGCGCATTACCACTCAGCAGTGTCCCGCTGTTGGCCGTTTCCAGCCCGGCGAGCAGACGTAATAAGGTGCTCTTACCACAGCCGCTGCGGCCAACCACGGCCACAAACTGGCCCGCGGTGATGCGGAGTTGCAAATCGTCCAATACGGTTCGGTTGCCATAACGTTTGGCGATGGCTTCCAGCGTAATGGGGGTGCCTTGCGGGAGGCGAGTCGGGGCCGTCATTATGCTTCTCCTGATTTCAGTTGATAGGCCGGGTGCCAGCGTAACCAGACACGTTCGAGCAACTGTGCGCAGGCATCGGCCAGCTTGCCGAGCAGGGCATACAGAATAATGGCGACAACGACCACGTCGGTCTGTAGAAATTCACGGGCGTTCATCGCCAGATAACCGATGCCCGAGTTGGCGGAGATGGTTTCGGCGACGATCAGCGTCAGCCACATAAACCCGAGGGCAAAACGCACGCCGACCATGATCGAAGGCAGCGCACCGGGTAACACCACCTGCGTAAACAGGCTAAAGCCGCTCAGGCCGTAGCTGCGCGCCATTTCCAGCAGGCCACGATCGATATTCTTGATGCCGTGATAGGTGTTCAGATAGATCGGGAACAGCGTACCCAGCGCCACCAGGAAGATTTTGGCGGACTCGTCGATGCCGAACCACAGGATCACCAGCGGGATCAGCGCCAGATGCGGCACGTTACGGATCATCTGTACCGAGCTGTCGAGCAGCCGCTCCCCCCAGCGGGACAGGCCGGTAATGAACCCAAGTACCAGACCCATGCTGCCACCGATACTGAAGCCAATCAGCGCACGCCAACTGCTGATGGTCAGGTGTTGCCATAGCTCGCCACTCTGGGTTAAAGCCCAAAAGGCAGCCACTACGGCGCTTGGTGCGGGCAAGATACGGTTAGATAACCAGCCAGCCTCAACGGCGGTCTGCCAGCCAATCACCAGTGCGACCGGCAAAGCCCAGGGGGCCAGCCGGTGCAGAATTTGTTGTGCACCTTTCGCCATCCTCATGCTCCTCAGCTTTGTGACACTTTTTGTGGGACATAGATATTAGCGACCACTTCACCCTGCGGTTTGATCGCACGCAGCTGCGTTGGTTGCTCGCTGGTGGCCAGATCGAGGTGAGGGAACAGCAATTCACCTACGCGATAGGCTTCTTCCAGATGCGGGTAGCCGGAAAGAATAAAGGTATCGATACCCAGATCGGCATATTCCTGGATGCGTTCCGCGACGGTCGGGCCATCTCCCACCAGGGCAGTGCCTGCGCCGCCACGCACCAGTCCGACACCGGCCCACAGATTAGGGCTGATTTCCAGATTGTCCTTTTTGCCGCCGTGTAAGGCCGCCATACGCTGTTGGCCAACGGAATCGAAGCGGGCAAAGGCTTTCTGCGCATCGGCAATGGTTTGATCATCGAGATTGGCGATCAGACGGTCGGCCGCCTGCCAGGCTTGTTCGGTGGTTTCGCGCACGATGACGTGCAGGCGGATACCGAAGCGGACTTTGCGCCCCAGCGCCGCTGCTTTGGCTCGTACTTCCTCTATTTTTTCCTTCACCTGCGCAGGGGGTTCTCCCCAGGTCAGATACAGCTCGACCTGCTCGGCTGCCAGATCCTGCGCCGCCTCTGAGGAACCGCCAAAATACAGCGGTGGGCGGGGCTGCTGTACCGGCGGGAACAACAGCTTGGCGCCTTTCACCTGAATATGCTTACCGGCGAAATCGACGGTTTCACCTTCCAGAACCCTGCGCCACACGTGGGTAAACTCGGCGGAGGCTTCGTAACGTTCGGTGTGGTTAAGGTGCAATCCTTCCGCTGCCAGCTCTTGCGGATCGCCACCGGTCACCAGATTGAACAGGGCGCGGCCATTGGAAAGCCGATCAAGTGTGGCGGCTTGCCTGGCTGCCAACGTTGGGGAGATGATGCCAGGGCGCAGGGCCACCAGGAATTTCAGCCGCTGCGTAACCGGAATCAATGAAGCGGCAACTAACCAAGAGTCTTCGCAAGAGCGCCCCGTTGGGATCAGTACGCCGCCGAAACCGAGCCGGTCAGCGGCCTGGGCGATCTGCTGAAGATAACCGTAATCGACCGCACGTGCCCCTGCCGAACTTCCCAGATAGTGGCCATCTCCGTGAGTCGGTAAAAACCAGAATACGTTAATGCTCATAGCGCTCTCTCCTGATTATTGTGCGGCTGGGTGCCATACGCGTTGAGAAATATCGACCTGCACCGGAACCAACCGGTTGGCGAAAAAGAGATCGGCGGTTTTCTGTTGGGCAGTAATGGTGGCTTCTCCCAAGGGTTTGATGGCCGTTGGCGGGCGATGATCCAGATAGCTGGCAATAACCGCCTCCGGTAAGCTCATCGCCTTGGCCAGCAGGGTAATGCTCTGCGCCCGATCGCTATGCGTCAGCGCATCTGCCTGGGTCAGAACCTCCAGCACCTGCCGAATGAACGGGCCGTTGGCTTCGGTATAAGGGCGAGCGGCCAGGTAGAAGGAGCCGGTCTGGTTCAAGTGGCTGCCATCGGTCAACACCCGTACACCGCCTTGCAGCAACGCGGCAGAATAGTAGGGATCCCAGATCACCCAGGCATCGACGTTGCCCTGTTGGAAGGCCGCTCTGGCATCGGCGGGCGTCAGATAAACCGGTTGGATATCGGTAAACTTCAGGCCGTCCCTTTGCAGTGCCCGCAGCAGCAGGTTGTGTGAGCTGGAGCCTTTCTGGAAGGCTACTTTGTGGCCTTTCAACTCGGCGACGCTGTGGATCGGGCTATTTTCCGGCACCAGGATCACTTCCGCCTTGGGTTTTGGCGGTTCTACGCCGACGTACAGCAGGTCGGCCCCGGCGGCTTGGGCAAAGATTGGCGGGATATCGCCGGTGCTGCCCAGATCGATGCTGCCGACGTTCAGCGCCTCGAGCATCTGCGGGCCTGCCGGGAATTCAATCCAGCTGATGTTGGTAGTGGGGAAGCGTTGTTCCAGTAACCGATGGGTTTTGGCCAGCACCAGACTTACCGAGCCTTTTTGGTAGCCGATACGAAACTGAGCGGGCGCATTATCTTGTGCGACGGCGGTATTGGTCAGCGCCAGCGCCATGATGGCGGTCAGCGCACCGGTGTTAAGCCAACGGCGAAAAGAGAGTGGCATGATGATTTCCTTAGGGCGGTTAGGCAGTTTGCCGGGTTAACAGAGAGGCGACGGTGTTTAGTACCGGCGGTTTACGGCGGCTGAGTGCCAGATAAAAACTGTCCAACGCTTCGGTCAGGCGCGCGGCCACCCCATCGGATAGTTGGGCCAGTTCACCGTTAAGCACTATCTGGCCGTCATCGGCAAACACGCCGTGCAGCACTTCCTGGGCTTTCAGCGCCGTCAACACTGGTTTCAACGCATAGTCCACCGCCAGCATGTGGCCGACGGAGCCACCGGTGGCCAGCGGCAAAACCACTTTGTGTTCCAGCGCTCGTTCAGGAAGCAGGTCGAGTAAGGTTTTCAGTGCGCCAGAAAACGAAGCCTTGTAAACCGGCGTAGCGATTAAAAGGCCGTCCGCTGCGGCCAATTGCGCGGCAAAGGCTCGGATATCAGGACTGTTAAAATTGGCGCGCAGCAGATCTTCCGCCTGGAAATCGTGCAGGGTATAGGGGATCACTTCCACCTGCTGCTGTTGTAGCCAGCGTTGGCTTAGCTGTAACAGCACTGCCGAACGTGAGGGGATCCTTGGGCTGCCAGCCAGAGAGATAACGCGCATCGCTACTCCTTATATCGAAAAGTTATCAATGTTAAATTAATGTTCGAAAAGTGTTTTAAAGCTAACAGCAAAAGGGGACGTTATTTAAATCTCTTTTTTTGATTTTGATATGCGTAAAGGGGGAAAGCGGGGGAAATCGCGCCATACAAGGGAAACGATTGCGCTAAACGCGCTTTTTTTGCCTTTAATCAATTCCAATTGGCGAGGGGATACCGGATAATACGCCCCCGGTCGCACCATCAGGCGCAGCGATTTAACAGTATCCTCAAGTCTGCAGGGTATAACCGGGAAATCAGGAGAGTACATGTACTACCCCATCGTCAGGAAAGCCTTGTTCCAGCTCGATCCCGAGCGCGCACACGAATTGACCTTCAGTCAACTGCGCCGTATTACCGGCACCCCACTAGAGTTTCTTATCCGCCAGTCGGTGCCGAGCAAGCCGGTGAGCTGCATGGGGCTCTCTTTTAACAACCCGTTAGGTTTGGCTGCTGGCCTGGATAAAGACGGCGAGTGTATTGATGCCTTTGGCGCGATGGGCTTTGGCTTTGTTGAGGTCGGTACCGTTACGCCGCGTCCGCAAGCGGGCAATGATAAACCACGTCTGTTCCGCCTGGTCCCGGCCGAAGGGCTGATCAACCGCATGGGGTTCAATAACCGCGGTGTAGACAATCTGGTTGAAAACGTTAAAAAATCCCATTTTGGCGGCGTGCTGGGGATCAATATCGGCAAGAATAAAGACACGCCGGTCGAGCAGGGTAAAGACGATTATCTGATCTGTATGGATAAGGTTTATCCGTATGCTGGCTATATCGCGATTAATATCTCATCACCCAATACTCCAGGATTGCGATCCTTACAGTATGGTGAAGCGCTGGACGATCTGCTAGCGGCGATAAAAAATAAGCAGGCCCAATTGCAGGCTCGCCATCACAAATATGTGCCGGTTGCGGTAAAGATCGCGCCGGATCTTTCAGAAGAAGAACTGATCCAAATAGCGGACAGTTTAGTGCGTCATAATATTGATGGGGTCATTGCCACCAATACTACCCTCGATCGTAAACTGGTTCAGGGGTTGAATTACTGCGATCAGGCGGGGGGATTAAGTGGCCGCCCGGTACAGTTACGCAGCACCGAAGTGATCCGTCGTCTGTCGCAGGAGTTACAAGGACGCTTGCCGATTATCGGCGTTGGCGGAATTGATTCCCTGACGGCGGCGCGGGAAAAAATGGAGGCCGGGGCAACGTTGGTACAGATTTATTCCGGATTTATCTTCCACGGGCCGCGTTTGATTAAAGATATCGTTACCCATATCTAATATTTTACCTTTCATTTTCGGCCGGGGGTTTATTTCTGCCTCCGGCTCGTCTATATTTTGTTCGGTAGCGGAATTATCCGATGTGTAAGCAACCTTTCTGGTGATAAAATCGCCCTTTGCGTAATATTGTGTTGGCATGTGGTGAGAAGGATAAGCAATGAAGATAAAACCTGACGACAATTGGCGTTGGTATTTTGACGCAGAGCACGATCGACTGATGCTCGATTTAGCCAATGGTATGATCTTTCGTTCACGCTTTCCGGCGAAAATGCTAACTCCGGACGCCTTCGCAGAAAGTGCATTCTGTGTCGATGATGCGGCGCTTTATTTTGATTATGAAGAACAGTGCAAGCAGATAAAGCTCAGCCATGAACAACGTGCCGAATTGGTATTAAATGCGTTAGTGGCCTTTCGTTTTCTCAAACCCCTGATGCCCAAAAGTTGGCATTTTGCTCAACAGCGCTATCCGCTACGCCCTAAAAATGGTGAGTTGGCGATGGTGAAGGTGATGGATACCGGTGTCGAGGCGCGTCTGCTAGTGGTGGAAGCTGGGGATAATGCCAGCCTGTGCCTGCTGGCACAAAATCAGCTGGTGCTGGCTGGGCGTACCATGGTGCTGGGGGATGCGATCAAAGTGATGCACGATCGTCTGAAACCTTGCGTCCCGGATGAACAGTCTGCCCCGGCTTACGACAGGGCAGTATAAGGCTGTGTCCCCCAGATGGCCCCAGCCCGAAGGGGCGCGGTCAATTGAGGGACACAGCTTTCTGTTACGCCAGCTTCACATTGCTTTTAGGAATACAGCTGCAACAGAGGATAGTGCCGTTGGCGGCCACTGCGCTTTTCTTTAGCGGCGCAACCTCGCCCTCCACCAACGTTATCTTGCAACTGCCGCACAGGCCAGCCCGACAGGAGTAAGGGATGCGAATGCCTTGCTGCTCCAACTGCTCCAACAAGATCTGCTGGTTATTACCGGCAAACACCTTTCCTTGATACTCAATACTTACGCTGGTGGTGCTGTCCTGCGGTGCCTGCAGGTTTTCGACGACCTTGCCTGCCCCGTAAGGCCGTGGCGGTTTGGTTGCCAGTACTTCAACGCTATCGCCGACGCGGATAATACCGCTGTTACGGGCAATCATGTTTTGACCAAAGTCGACGTCGCCATTATCGGCAGTACGGAACTGTTGCAGCGAACTCAACGGCTCGCCGCTCGGGTGCTTGCGGCCACGCTCGATGCTGACCGTGGTCAATACGCAGCGGCTGCAAGGTTTTACCAGATCGAACATCACGTTGCCGACGCGGATCACCTGCCAACCATCTTCTGCCCAGGCCGGGCTGCCGCTCACCACCAGGTTTGGGCGAAACTGCTCCAGCCTGATGCTGCTTGGGCAGCGTTGCTGCAGATCCTGGAATGAGGCTTCATTAATCAGCAGGTAAGGGTAACCGTCGGCAAAGGAGAGCGGGATCTCCGGGTGCTTTTTTACCCTACGGGTTAGTTCAGGCCCAACCCAGCGTAGCTGTACCTCACGCTGAAAATAACCGCTTAGCCAGGTGTTGATTGCCACCGGCGCGATCAACGCGGTGAAATGGTTGCCCCACACCTCGGTCGGCTGCGCATCTGGTGCGAAATCAATGAAGCGGATAGCCGCGCTTTCACCGTCCGGGGCGGTAAGAAACAGACCATCGGCTAACAACGCCGGGGTAAACAGCACCATTTGCGGGTATTGGCGGGCGGTGATGAAGGTACCGTCTGGCTCGGTGATCATAAAAGAGCGATCAAAAGCCAGGCCATGGCTGGCCACCTGGGCGTGAGAAAGCTGCAAACCCCGTAGTGATTTGACCGGATGAACGTAAAGTCGGGAGAGCGTGATCACCCCTGCCTCCGTACGATATATGAAATAGAAGGGAGCAACTTTATGACAAGCGGTCTGGATTAGCTATAATGCGCAACAATTTTCTTTTTGGTGATAAGCACGATATGAACACTCTGTTTGCCAGCACGGCGCGTGGACTGGAAGAACTGTTAAAAAGCGAACTGGAGCGGCTTGGCGCTCACTCCTGCAAAGTGGTGCAGGGGGGAGTACATTTTCAGGGTGACGATCGTCTTCTGTACCAAAGCTTGCTCTGGAGCCGCCTGGCTTCGCGTATTCTGTTGCCGCTGAATGAATTTCGCGTGCACAGCGATCTGGATCTGTATCTTGGTGTACAGGCCATTGACTGGCCATCGATATTTGGCCTGGATAAAACCTTTGCCGTACACTTCAGCGGCCTTAATGAAGAGATCCGCAATAGCCAATATGGTGCGTTGAAGGTCAAAGATGCCATTGTGGACAGCTTTACCCGCAAGCTCAACGATCGGCCAATGGTAGAGAAACAGCAGCCGGACATTCGCGTGAACGTTTTTCTGCAGCGTGATATGGCCAGCGTAGCGCTCGATCTGAGTGGCGAAGGTTTGCACCAGCGTGGCTATCGCGATCTTACCGGCCAGGCTCCGCTGAAGGAAAACCTGGCGGCGGCGATTGTCCAACGTTCCGGTTGGCAACCAGGGGCACCGATGCTGGACCCGATGTGCGGCTCCGGCACGCTGTTGATCGAAGCGGCGATGATCGCCTCCGATCGTGCGCCTGGCCTGCATCGCCAACATTGGGGGTTTACCGCCTGGAACGGTCACAATGCCGAATTGTGGCGTGAAGTGGTCACCGAAGCGCAGGTGCGGGCGAAACGTGGTCTACAAGAAACCCCGTCACGTTTCTTCGGTTCCGATATCGATCGTCGCGTCATCGAAATGGCGAAGGGCAATGCCCGCCGCGCTGGCGTGGCCGAATTGATCACCTTTAACGTTAATGATGTCAGCAAACTGACCAACCCACTGCCTGAAGGTCCGGTAGGCACGGTGGTCAGCAACCCGCCATATGGTGAACGCCTTGAGAGCGAACCGGCCCTGATTGCGCTGCACAATATGTTAGGGCGCATCATGAAGAGCAACTTTGGTGGCTGGCAGCTTTCGTTGTTCAGCGCCTCACCGGAATTGCTCAGTTGCCTGCAATTGCGCGCCGAGCGCCAGTTCAAAGCGAAAAATGGCCCGCTGGATTGCGTACAGAAAAACTACCAGTTGGCAGAAAACCCGCAGGGTGCTGGTGGCGTGCAGGTAGCGGAAGACTTTGCCAACCGCCTGCGCAAGAATCTGAAGAAATTGGACAAATGGGCGAAGCAGCAGGGGATCGAATGCTATCGCCTGTATGATGCCGATCTGCCTGACTATAATGTGGCGGTGGATCGCTATGGCAGTAAGGTGGTGGTCCAGGAGTACGCGCCGCCGAAAACCATCGACGCGCAGAAAGCCCGCCAGCGCCTGTTTGACGTGATTAACGCCACGTTGGCGGTGTTAGAGCTGCCATCTAATCAGCTGATCCTGAAAACTCGCGAACGTCAGAAGGGCAAGAATCAGTATGAGAAGCTGGCGCAGAAGGGGGAGTTCCTGCTGGTAGAAGAATTCAATGCCAAGCTGTGGGTCAACCTGACGGATTATCTCGATACCGGGTTGTTCCTCGATCACCGCATCGCTCGCCGTATGCTGGGGGAGATGAGCAAAGGCAAAGACTTCCTCAACCTGTTTGCCTACACCGGCACTGCCAGCGTACATGCCGGATTGGGGGGCGCACGTAGCACCACCACGGTGGATATGTCGCGCACCTATCTGGAATGGGCTGAGAAGAACCTGCGGGTTAACGGCCTGACCGGTAGACAGCACCGCTTGATCCAGGCAGATTGCCTGTCCTGGCTGCACAATGCCGACGAACAGTTCGATGTGATCTTTATCGATCCGCCGACGTTCTCCAACTCCAAGCGGATGGAGAACACCTTTGACGTACAACGCGACCATCTGGCGCTGATGAAAGATTTACAACGGATACTGCGGCGTAACGGGACCATCATGTTCTCCAACAACAAACGCGGTTTCCAGATGGATCTGGCAGGTCTGAACGCACTGGGTCTGGAGGCGAAAGAAATTACCGCCAAGACGCAGTCAGAAGACTTTGCCCGTAACCGTCAGATCCACAACTGCTGGCTGGTCACCCACGCCGGCGAAGGAAAATAATTACTATGTCGTTAATCAGCATGTCCGGTGCCTGGCTCTCTTTCAGCGATGCACCTTTGTTAGACAACACCGAAATTCATATTGAAGACAATGAACGCGTCTGCCTGGTTGGGCGCAACGGGGCCGGTAAATCGACCCTGCTGAAGATCCTCGGTAAAGAGATCCCATTGGACGACGGGCGCATCATTTACGAGCAGGATCTGATTGTGGCGCGTTTGCAGCAGGATCCTCCGCGCAATATCGGCGGTACGGTGTTCGATTTTGTGGCCGAAGGCGTGGCCGAGCAGGCGGAACACCTGAAGGCGTACCACGCTATCTCGCACCAGGTAGAGCTGGATCCGAGTGAAAAGAACCTGACGCGTATGGCGCAGGTCATGGAGATCCTCGATCACCAGGGCTTATGGCAGCTAGACAGCCGTATCAGTGAAGTCCTGTTGCAACTGGGCCTCAACGGCGATGCGGAACTGTCCTCCCTTTCCGGTGGTTGGCTGCGCAAAGCGGCACTGGGCCGGGCGTTGGTCAGTTCACCGCGCGTGTTGCTGCTTGATGAACCTACCAACCACCTGGATATCACCACCATCGACTGGCTGGAAGGGTTCCTGAAAGAGTTCCAGGGCAGCATCGTCTTCATCTCGCACGACCGTTCGTTTATCCGCAATATGGCCACGCGCATTGTCGATCTCGATCGCGGCAAGCTGGTGTCATGGCCAGGCAACTACGAGCTGTATCTGGAAAGCAAAGAAGAAGCGCTGCGGGTCGAAGAGCTGCAGAACGCCGAATTTGACCGCAAGCTGGCACAGGAAGAAGTTTGGATCCGTCAGGGCATCAAGGCACGCCGCACGCGTAACGAAGGCCGGGTGCGCGCGCTGAAGGCGTTACGTAACGAGCGTTCACAACGTCGTGAAGTGATGGGTACCGCCAAGATGCAGGTGGAAGAGGCCGTGCGTTCGGGCAAGATTGTGTTCGAAATGGAAGACGTCAGTTATCAGGTCGCCGACAAAGTGCTGGTGCGGGGCTTCAGCGCCCAGGTGCAGCGCGGTGACAAAATCGCGCTGGTGGGGCCAAACGGCTGTGGTAAAACCACCTTGCTGAAATTGATGCTCGGTCAACTGAAAGCCGACAGCGGGCGAGTGCACTGCGGCACCAAGCTGGAAGTGGCTTACTTTGACCAGCACCGCGCCGAGCTGGATCCTGAACGTACGGTGATGGACAACCTGGCGGAAGGTAAGCAGGAAGTGATGGTCAATGGCCGTTCGCGCCATGTGCTGGGCTATCTGCAGGACTTCCTGTTCCACCCTAAACGGGCGATGACGCCGGTCAAAGCGCTATCGGGCGGGGAACGTAACCGCTTATTGCTGGCTAAGTTATTTCTGAAACCTAGCAATTTACTGATCCTCGATGAACCAACCAACGATCTGGACGTCGAAACGCTGGAACTGTTGGAAGAGATGATCGATAGTTACCAGGGTACCGTCATGCTGGTGAGCCACGATCGGCAGTTTGTTGATAACTCCGTGACCGAATGCTGGATTTTCGAAGGCAATGGCGTGATCGATACTTACGTCGGGGGCTACTATGATGCACACCATCAACGTGCCACCGCCAAGCCGATCCGCACGGTTGCCGCCAGCCAAACCAAGGCCGCGGTGGAGAAAAAAACCGAGCAGCCCAAGAAATCAACGGCCAAACTGAGTTATAACCTGCTGCGGGAACTGGAGCAGTTGCCACAGCGTCTTGAACAGTTGGAAAGTGATATTGAAGCCTTGCAGGCACAGGTGAGCGACGCAGGGTTCTTCTCCCGCCCACATAGCGAAACCCAGCAGGTGCTGGCCGATCTTGCCACGGCGGAGCAGGCGTTGGAACAAGCTTTTGCCCGTTGGGAAGAGCTGGAAGCAATGAAAAACGGCTAATCGGTAACGCGTTGCCCGCACGCTGCTGCTGTGGGCAACCCAGGCTGTACCGATAAGCGACACGGTTAAGGAGGATGATGGTGTGTTCCCACGAAAGTCTTAAGCAGCAGAGTCATGCGATGCATGGCGAGCGTCAGCAGGATAACCTGATACTGTGCCCACAATGCGATATGTTGGTGGCGCTGCCGCCTTTGCAATCAGGCTCCAAGGCCGTTTGTCCCCGTTGTAAAACGACACTCAGCGCCCGCTGGGCAGAACCGCGTAAACAGCCGATTGGCTTTGCCCTCAGCGCATTATTTATGCTGGTGTTAGCCAATATCTTCCCGTTTATCAATATGCGCGTTGCCGGTCTGGGTAATGAAATCAAACTGATCCAAATTCCTCAGGTGATGGTGGCAGAAGACTATGCCAGCATGGCCACCCTGTTTATGGTGTTTGTGCAACTGATCCCGGCGTTTTGCATGTTGGCGATTATTCTGTTGTGTGCCAGGGTGCGGCAGGCACGACCATGGAAGATCTGGATGGCCAAGGTGCTGTTCCAGTTAAAGACCTGGTGCATGGTCGAGATCTTCCTGGCTGGCGTGTTGGTCAGCTTTGTCAAACTGATGGCTTATGGTGATATCGGCATTGGTTCCAGTTTCATCCCTTACTGTCTGTTTTGTCTGCTGCAGGTGCGGGCCTTCCAATGCGTCGATCGTCGCTGGTTGTGGCAGGATATCGAACCGGCCCCGTTGATTGAGCGCCCGTTGCAGGTTGGGCGCACCGGATTGCGCCAAGGCATTCGTTCCTGCTCCTGCTGTACGGCCATCTTGCCCGCCCAGCAGTCCAAATGTCCGCGTTGTCACACGGTGGGCTATGTACGCCGACGCCACAGCCTGCAATGGACCATGGCGCTATTGGTCACCTCGATCATATTGTATATTCCGGCGATGCTGATGCCGATTATGATCACCGAGGCGTTGGGCAATAAAATGCCTTCAACGGTTATGGCCGGGGTGGTGCTGCTATGGGGCGAAGGGTCCTATCCGGTAGCAATGGTGATTTTCATTGCCAGTATTATGGTGCCCTCGCTCAAGATGTTGGCGATTGGCTGGCTATGCCTGGATGCCAATGGCAAAGGCAAGGCCAATGCCGATAGCGAACGTATGCATCTGATTTATGAAGTGGTGGAGTTTGTTGGTCGTTGGTCAATGATTGACGTATTTGTGATTGCCGTGCTTTCGGCATTGGTACGTATGGGACAGTTGATGAGTATTTATCCAGATATTGGGGCGCTACTGTTCGCCATGGTGGTCATTCTCACCATGTTTGCTGCTATGGCGTTTGATCCCCGCCTAACCTGGGATCGCGCAAATGAAACAATAAAGAAGGAGCCGCAAGGTGACGGAAAGTAATCATGGCGTCGCGAATGTTGAGAAGATCAAGCGCTGGTCGCCGGTGTGGATCATTCCTATTGTCACGGCGTTGATCGGTGCGTGGATCCTGTTTTATCACTTCAGCCATCAAGGGCCGGAAGTGACGTTGGTCACAACTTCCGCCGAAGGGCTGGAAGCGGGAAAAACCAAGATCAAAAGCCGCAGTGTAGATGTCGGGACGGTGGAAAGCGTCACCCTGAGCGAAGACCTGAGCAAAGTGCTGGTGCAGGCTCGCCTCAATTCCGGCATGGGAAAGCTGTTGCGCGATGACTCCGCCTTTTGGGTAGTGAAACCCCAGATTGGCCGTGAAGGTATCTCTGGGCTGGGAACCTTGTTATCCGGTGCCTACATTGAATTGCAACCGGGCAACAAGGGTAAGGCAGGTAAAGAAAATTACCAGTTGCTTGATGCTCCACCATTGGCCTCGCCAGACGCTAAAGGGTTGCGCGTCATACTGGACAGCGATAAATCCGGCCAGTTGAACGCTGGCGATCCGGTGCTGTTCCGTGGCTACCGCGTCGGCTCGGTAGAAACCAGCTATTTCGATCCCAAGCTGCGCTCCATGCGCTATCAGCTGTTTATTACCGCGCCTTACGATCAGTTGATCACCAGCAACGTCCGGTTCTGGAAAGACAGCGGCGTTGCCTTCGATATGTCTGCACAGGGTATGCGTGTGGAAATGGGATCCTTGGCGACCCTGTTCGGTGGTGGCGTGAGCTTTGACGTGCCAGAAGGATGGGAACGTGGCCCAGTGGTGAAAGAAAAGGCCGAGTTTGCCCTGTTCGATAACCAGCGCAATATTCAGGATTCGCTGTATACCGAGCATACCGATTATCTGGTGTTCTTCTCCGAATCGATCCGTGGGCTGCAACCGGGGGCTCCGGTCGAGTTCCGGGGTATTCGCCTGGGTACCGTGGGGCAAGTGCCATTCTACAAAGAAGGGATGCGCCAGCGGTTGGATAACGATTACCGTATTCCGGTGCTGATCCGTATTGAGCCTGAGCGTTTTAATCAACAGCTGGGCAAGAACTTCGATATCGCGCAGCATTTGAAAGATGCAGAGTCGCGTGGCCTGCGAGCCGCGTTGAAATCCGCCAACCTGCTGACAGGTGCGTTGTATATCGATCTGGATTTCTATCCACAAGAGAAGCCGTGGAAAGGGCCGCGTGAGCTGTTCGGTTATCCGCTGTTGCCAACCACCAGCGGTGGTCTGGCGCAGATCCAGCAGAAGCTGATGCAGACGCTGGATAAGATTAACGCGATGCCGATCAACCCAATGATCAACGAAGCGACCAAAACGCTGGCCGAAAGCCAGAAGACCATGAAAGAAACGCAGAAAACCATGCAGTCGCTCAATGACATCATCAGCAGTAAAGAGATGAAGGCATTGCCTGAAGATATGCAGAAAACCCTGCAAGAACTCAATCGCAGCATGAAAGGGTTCCAGCCAGGCTCACCGGCCTACAACAAAATGGTTGGCGATATGCAGCGTCTCGATCAGGTGTTGCGTGAGCTGCAACCGGTGCTGCGTACCCTGAACGATAAGAGCAACGCCCTGGTATTTGAAGCCGCGGGCAGTAATGACCCTCAGCCGAAGAAGGCCAAAAAATGAAAAAATGGATCCCGGTAGTTCTGGCGCTGTTGCTGAGTGCCTGTAGCAGTACACCAAACAAGACCTACTATCAGCTACCGGCGTTGGGGACGCCGGCTCAGGTGAGTGGTACCCCTGCATCACGCCAGCTGTGGTTGGAGCATGTCAGCGTGGCGGATTTCCTGGCACAGAGTGGGGTGGTGTACCAGACCAACGATGTGCAGTTTGTGATTGGGCAAAACAACCTGTGGGCCAGCCCGTTGGATCAGCAACTGCAACAGACGTTGGTGACCAACCTGGGCAGCGCTTTGCCGGGGTGGGTGGTGTCATCACAGCCGATGAGCAGCGATCAGGATGTGCTTAACGTCAACATCAGCGGCTTCCATGGCCGCTACGATGGTAAAGCGATCGTTCGGGGTGAATGGGTGCTTAGCCATCAGGGCAGGCTTATCAAGCGGCCATTCAACCTGGAATTGAAACAGGGTGAAGATGGCTATGACGCCTTGGTCCGCACCTTGGCCCAGGGCTGGTTGCAGGAAGCACAGGAGATTGCTGCACAGGCAGCTCGCCTTTAATCATAACTTGTAATAATTCGTTCTAAAACCATCCCGGCGAGGCAAAGCAAAAGCCTCTCCGGGATTTTTTTGTTTTATAATCATGGTATTACATCCAGGCTAGCAATATCAGCCACTTAGCTTATGCGCCGTGCATAGCTCACAAATATGACAACGGTATGAAATTTGAACATTGATCTTCTCGCCATTTAGGGCTATTCCTTAAAGGTGGCTGTATTTCTTGCGGCCATTGTTTTCTTTCCACAAAGTAACAACGAGGGAAATGAGGCATGAAGAGACAGAAAAGAGATCGTCTGGAACGAGCTGAATCACGTGGTTACCAAGCAGGTATTGCAGGGCGTTCAAGGGAACTTTGTCCCTACCAATCTTTAGACGCCCGGGCTAACTGGCTGGGAGGGTGGCGACAAGCCATGGAGGACAGGGCTGTGACCGCTTAAGCGGCTCTCTGTCATGAATTAAGGAACGACCTCCGCCTAAACAAGCGGAGGTTTTCGTTTTAAGCTTAAGCGTTTGATTATCCTTGCCAGCGTTTTAGCAAAATACTCGCGTTGACTCCCCCAAAACCAAATCCGTTCGACAAGGCATAGGTGATCGCCATAGGTTCTGCCCTATTGGCCACCAGATGCAAACCTGCTGCGGCGGGATCAGGGTTATCCAGATTCAAGGTGGCCGGGGCGATTTGATCGCGCAGCGCCAGAGCGGTGAAAATGGTTTCCAGGCCGCCTGCGGCACCCAGCAGATGGCCGGTGGCCGATTTGGTGGAGGTGATGGCGATATGTCCATCGGTGCCGAACAGGTGTTTGATGGCGTTGATTTCGCCCAGGTCGCCAACCGGGGTTGAGGTGGCGTGCGCGTTCAGATGCTGAACCTGATCGGGCGTGATGCCGGCCTGTTTCAGCGCAATCTTCATTGCCCGATAAGCACCGTCGCCATCTTCGGCCCCGGAAGTCATATGGTAGGCATCCGCACTGGTGCCGTAACCGACAATTTCCGCTAATGGCTTGGCACCACGTGCCAACGCATGTTCCAACGTCTCGATCACCAACATCCCTGCACCTTCCCCCATCACAAAGCCGTCACGGGCGCTGTCGAATGGGCGTGACGCTTTGGTTGCGGCATCCGCAGGAGCGGTAGACATGGCCCTGGCTGCGGCAAAGCCCCCCAGGCTGACGGTATCGATCGCCGCTTCCGTTCCGCCACATAAGGCAATATCGGCTTCATCGTTGCGGATCATTCGCACCGCATCGCCAATGGCCTGTACCCCCGCCGCGCAGGCGGTGACCGGTGCGCCAATCGGCCCCTTGAATTGATGCTTGATGGAGACATGACCGGCGGCCAGGTTAACCAAAAATGAGGGAATGGTGAAAGGAGAGAGGCGTTTTGCTCCGCGGCTATCCGTGGTGCGCACCGCATGGGCGATAGCGGGGAAGCCGCCAATGCCGGATGCGATCACGGTGGCCGTCCGTTCCTGTTTCTCCTCGCTATCGGCGTGCCAGCCAGACTGCTTGATGGCTTCGTCAGCGGCGGCCATGGCGAGCAGAATAAAACGATCCATTTTCTTTTGGTCTTTTGGTGCCACACTCAGGTCTGGATCAAATCCGGCAGCGGCATCCTGCTCCAGCGTGGGGACCTGGCCACCAATCTTGACCTGTAAATCTGCCACTATCTGTTCTGGCAGCGGGCTGATGCCCGATTGGCCAGCCAGCAGGCGTTGCCAGATCGGCTCTACGCCGCAACCTAGAGGAGAGACGGCCCCCATACCGGTGATAACTATACGACGACTGCTCATGGTGACTCCTTGGATGATTCGCTAAGTAAGGCGTAGTGATGCTGCATCAGAGAAGCACGGCGCGACATGGCCTCTCCAGCCGCAGGACCTGCCGCCAATGTGATGTGCTGTAGGGCGATAGGCTGCTGGGTTAGCGCATCGATTAATTGAGGCTGTATCGGTTGGCCGCTGCGCCGATCGACCAGTTCTGCGCTGTGCACCCCTTCGGTCAGATGAGTATTGCCCCATTGGAACAGCGTCACCAATACCGGGAAGAAATCCTTACCGCGCTCGGTGAGCAGATATTGGTAGCGTACCGGGCGAGTCTGGTAGCGTTGCTTATACAGAATGCCGCTTTCCACCAGAAATTTAAGCCGGCGGGTCAGCAGTGTGGGGGATAGCCCCAGGCTTTGCTGAAACTCGTCAAATTTGCTCAGGCCATGAAAGGCATCGCGCAGGATCAGGATGCTCCACCATTCCCCCACGCGCCCCAACGAACGGGCGATTGGGCAGGGGGTCGTTGCAAAACTGGTTTTTTTCATACAGCCCTCTTGGTGAATACATTTATTGTAGTCACTGGGCGGCGATTAAACGACCAGCTCAGTAATAATACAGGGGAAATAAACGGCGACCGAGTGGGTCGCCGCAGGGCATTAGAACGCTGCTGCGTCCTTGAACAGGCCCACTTTCAGATCGCTGGCGGTATAGATCACTTTGCCGTCGCACAGCACTTCGCCATCGGCCACGCCCATGATCAGCTTGCGGATAATCACGCGTTTGAAGTTGATGCGGTAGGTAACCTTTTTGGCGGTTGGCAGCACCTGACCGGTGAACTTCACTTCGCCGACGCCCAGCGCACGGCCTTTACCTTCGCCGCCCATCCAGCCGAGGTAGAACCCTACCAATTGCCACATGGCATCCAGGCCCAGGCAGCCTGGCATCACCGGATCGCCAATAAAGTGGCAATCGAAGAACCACAGGTCCGGATTGATATCGAGCTCAGCCTCTACGTAGCCCTTATTGTGGCTACCACCGTCTTCGGTCATCTTGACCACGCGGTCCATCATTAACATGTTGCCTGATGGCAACGGTGGGCCACCGGCGCCAAACAGTTCGCCACGGCCCGATGCTTCGAGATCTTGTTTTGTATAGGATTCGCGTTTATCTACCATGTTCTCAGTAAACCTTATTTTGATGAAGGACGCAGATTAACTTACACGTGTACGCTGAACAAGTCCGATCAGCCACGGCTGAACCAGTTAAGCCAGCGCAATGGCCACGGCAACGGACGCCGTTCTGGCAACATGGCCTGTGCAATCCGTTCCTGGATGGCGGCCAGTAGGTTAGGTTGCTGTTCATCGGTGAATGGATAGCCGGTCAATAACGGTAAGGCTTCCGCAACGCTATCTACCGCCCACAGATGGAATTGCCCCTCACGTACCGCCTCGACGACGTCTGGGCGCAGGCAGAGGTGCCGTACGTTGCTGGCTGGCAGGATCACGCCCTGTTTACCTGTCAGGCCGCGGCGCAGACAGACCTCGAAGAAACCTTCGATTTTTTCGTTTGCGCCACCGATCGGTTGCACATTACCAAATTGGTCAACGGAACCGGTCACGGCGATTTGCTGAGTGATCGGTTGCTGTGACAATGCGCTGATCAGGGCGCAGAGTTCGGCCAGCGAGGCGCTGTCACCGTCAACTTCGCCGTAGGATTGCTCAAAGACTATCGAGGCGGAGAAGGGGAGCTGTTGATCGAGATCCAGTTCGGAGATCAGGAACGCCTGCATGATCATCATGCCTTTGGCATGCAGATTGCCCCCCAGCTCGGCCTTGCGCTCCACATCGGTGAATTCGCCATCGCCCAGATGGACCACACAGCTGATGCGCGAAGGCTCGCCAAAGCTGCGCGGATGCCCTGGATAATCCAGCACCGACAGACCGTTAATCTGACCAATCACTTCACCTTCGGTTTCGATCATGATCTGGCCCAGCTCAATCTCGTCCTGCATGCGTTCTGCGAGATAGCTTTCACGCCATTCGCGAGCATTCAGCGCTGCTTCTAACGCTTTAGCTGTGATCTGCTCGGCTTCGGCATACAGAGCGGCCTCAGAAAGCTGCTGGCTGACCCACAGTGGCGATAGCGGTAGGTTACCCTGGTCACCGGTATGGCGCACCGCCTGGACCATCAGAGGCTGCCAGGCGTCGGCTGCCAGCGGTGGTAATTGCTGCTCGGCGACCACGCTATTGATATAGCCACACCATTGCACCATATCGTCTGGCTCGGTGAGTTGCAGGTCGTCTTCATATTCACCGTAGACGGCCTGCCCGCAGACTTCAGGCTCCATATCGTGGAAATCAGCCAGACCATGGCGATCGCCCACCACAATCAGACGTAACTCCAGCGGCATGGGGGGGATGGAAAGCGGCAGCGGACGGGTTTCATCTGGCGTCAGCCACTGGAACTGGCGCTGGGTAATCATCTGCTTGAGACGCAGCCACAATAGCGGCTGTGCCAGTAGGCTACGTGCCGACAGGATCAGCACGCCGCCGTTGGCCTGATGGACCAGGCCCGGCTGCAAGGTGATCGCACCATTGTGCATTCTGACGCAGCCAAATAACTGTTCTGGCTCAACCCATTCCTGGTAAACGCAAGCACCGCCGGCGGCAAAAGGTTCATCGCCGCGCATGGCATTTTTAAGGCTGACGGTGTCGCCTTCAATCACGTAGTGACTGCCTTTAACGGTATTCTGCGGTTGCAGCTCTTCTGCCGCTCGGGCGATCAACGCCAGATACTCACGTGTTTCCTGTGCTTTCAACAGCATAAAACGTGGCAGAGACAGCGGATGCAAAAACAGCGTCAGCGCATTCTCCAAACGGGGCTGGATTGCAGAAAAGGCCACGGGTGCCAATTGAGCAGCGGAATCGAAAATCGCCTGATAAGGCGTAGCGGCAGGCAACAGAGATTGCCATTCAAGTCGGTTATTGGTCAAAGTGTTAGATGCAATCGTCAAAAAGGGAAAGCGCGATTATACAAGAATAACGGCAGCTTGATACATCCAGAGTCATTGTTGAGCACCGGAGTTTGACATTGCACTAATTTTGTGCAAAAAACAGTCAAAAACGGCAGGTAATTGCTGAGGAAAAGTTGGCTAAAGCTGTTATGCTTATTAAAGTTACACGGTCACAGCAGAGTTCACGATGAAATATCAGCAACTGGAAAATCTGGAGAGCGGTTGGAAATGGAAGTACCTGGTGAAAAAGCACCGGGAAGGTGAGGCGATCACCCGCTACATTGAAAACAGCCTTGCTCAGGAGGTCATTGACGAACTGCTGAAGCTGGAAAATGACCCGGTAAAAGTGCTGGCGTGGATCGATGAGCACATGAATCCGACGCTGGATAACCGGATGAAACAAACCATCCGTGCTCGGCGTAAGCGTCATTTTAACTCAGAACATCAGCATACGCGCAAGAAATCGATCGATCTGGAGTTCCTGGTATGGCAACGTTTGGCTGCCTTGGCACATCGCCGTGGT
Source organism: Serratia sp. 2723 (assembly GCF_050434425.1). Taxonomy (NCBI): domain Bacteria; kingdom Pseudomonadati; phylum Pseudomonadota; class Gammaproteobacteria; order Enterobacterales; family Yersiniaceae; genus Serratia; species Serratia sp. 2723. Next base: position 13,796 of record NZ_JBNDIN010000015.1, on the reverse strand, counting down.
GTCACCCTGTCGGAAACCGTCGTACAGCTGATCGAAGATGCCGAGCGCAAAGAGAAGTATGCCACCCAGATGTCATCACTGAAACAGGACCTACAGGCGATCCTGGGTAAGGATGATAAATAATCTATCTAAGGTACAGGCCAAAAAAAACCCCGCAATGCGGGGTTTTTTACTAAGAAGCGCTTACTTAGCCCTGAGGCTGAGAAACAACTTCTTTGATACCTTTAACTTCGATCTCTACGCGACGATCTGGAGCCAGACATGCGATCTGAGCTGCAGTTGCGCGGCCTGAACGGTAGCCACAGGTGTCACCAGTGATTGGGTTAGCTTTACCCATGCCACGTGCAGAGATCTTGTCTGAAGGGATACCTTTAGACACGAGGTAATCCACAACGCTTTGTGCACGTTGCTCAGACAGGCGCAGGTTATATTGTGCTGAACCTACTGCATCAGTGAAGCCCAGAACGACAACAGAACCGTCTTTCGGATCCAGTGAGCTCAGTTGGGTGTACAGCTGATCCAGAGCTTGCTGGCCTTCTGGCTTCAGGGTCGCTTTGTTGAACGCGAACAGAACGTCAGAAGTCAGAGTGAACTTCTTGGTCTCAACAACTGGAGCTGGAGCCGGAGCTGGAGCTACTACTGGAGCAGCAACTTCCTGGCCAAAGCGGTAGGAAACACCTACGCTCAGCATGCCGTTGTCTGGACGTGCGCCAACGGTACCTGCGTCACCGATGTTGTTAACCCACTGGTAGTCCAGGCGGGTAGCCCAGTCACGGTTCAGTGCATATTCAACACCCACTGCTGCCAGTGGAGAAACGCCAGTGTCATGGTTGCCATTGCTAGAGCCAGCACCATCACTGTCTGCACGCCATACCATACCGCCCAGACGGGTGTAGATGTCCAGATCGTTAACGATTGGGTAGCTCAGTTTAGCTGCCAGCTGAACGCCTTGAGCTTTGAAAGAACCGGTGTTAGCGCCGGTATATTTCATACGACCTAACCAGTCGTAGCCCATTTCGAAGCCCAGGTATTGGTTTGCCTGATAGCCAACGAACGCACCAGCACCAATCTGGTCTTTACGTGCGTCGTTATCAACGGTGTAACCGTTACCGTAGAAACCGGTGTCATGGAACTGGGACCAACCCAGTTTAGCACCAGTGTACCAAGTGTCGTCTTTTGGTGCGGCTTGCGCTACTGTAGCGAAACCTGCCAGTGCCACTGCTAATGCGATAGCTGTCTTTTTCATTTTGCGCCTCGTTATCATCCAAATAGGCAATGAGCTTTAAAGCTGCTTTAAGCCCTTGGTTTAAATTCCTTCGCCAAGGTTTGAGCCCTCGTTTGTTACTCTGCCAGTTTTTCTGGCGTTATAGAGCAACCTTGGCGATGTAAAGTCTACAACGTGGCGCGAAAGTTACAAGTGTGATGTGATAAAGCTCTAAAAAAAAACATGGAATTAGACATATCCTCTAACATCTTGGGGCGCTAAACGAGACTTTTTTTCACTTGGAAGGTGACGCCGAACCGCAGCCAACCTCGCTTTTCGCCTGATCTCTCTGCGATTGCCAGGCCAAGCGAAAAAAGTGATGGGAAAACTCCTAAATTTACTTAATGATACAAAGAAGAGTGAATTTTTAAGGTTGAATAGTGTCTGTCGGCAGCAACGATGTCACGTTGAGGTCGCATAATGAACCCATAGGCATTGCCCAGTTCTGCCGCTCGACTGAGCCTTAGACGATCCTCTTGTGTCAATTCCGGTAACCAGCCTAGCACCACACTGTAATTTCCTGTCAGTAAAGCCTTCTCCATGGCGTCTACGGTAGCCAGTGGATTGATCTGATTAAGCTGTACGACCTTATCAACCGGCAGGCTGGCCTGTTGCAGCCAGGTTTTGCTCAGTTTCTGCTGCGGGGTCAACCACAGTAACCAACGTGATTGCCTGCCCAACTGCTGCAATAAAGGCACCAATAACTGGGCTACGGCGGGTTGCCGCTCATTGTAAACAAGCTCACTGATTAGGCCATTTTCGTTGCCCTGTTGCACAGGGTTCACCGCTTGCTCCGCAGGCATTGAGGATTGGCTAAAATGAGGTTGATAAAGTGATTGAGTACGCATGTCGTCTCCCGCCCGTAGTGTTACTGTATGTATGTACAGTATAGCCATCGAAACAGAAGATCAACCCAAATTTTCGTAACGCTTCGCATAATTGGGATTATTTTTTATACGCCTTGAATTTATGATTGGCACGGCTGGGGATAATGCGTATTTTTTTTAATTAGTTGTTCCGGTTACGTTTATTCCAACTAAAAAATTCCTAATGGTTGTGCCTTATATAAGGAGAGGTAAATGAATGGAGGATCGCTAAGGAGGATCGAACAGGCGAAAGCCTGCTTTGCCGCCCTGGGAAATATTGCCATACGCTCGCAGTTTGGCGGCTATGGCCTGCTGGCGGACGGCACAATGTTTGCGGTCATTACCGAAGGTGAGCTGTATTTACGAGCAACAGAAAGCCTGGAAAGCGCATTCCGTGAGCGTGGCATGGTGAATATGACCTATTTAAAGCGTGGGGTCCCCATGGTCATGCGCTATTACTGGGTGAATGAAGAACTTTGGCGGCAGCGTCGCGAACTGTGTACGCTTGCCTGGCAGGCTCTCTGTGAGACGCGTAAAGAGATTAAGGTGAAAAAACGCTGCAATGGCAGATTGAAAGATTTACCGAATATTGATGCCACATTAGAGCGCCAGCTGTGGCGAGCAGGCATATGCAATATTTATGATTTTCGCCTGTTGGGGGCCAGAGAGAGCTTTCTGAAGCTACTGCAACAGCAAAAAAATCTGGGCATGAAAGTGCTGATGTCACTGGCGGGGGCCATGGCGGGCTACCATCATGCCGCCTTGCCCCATCTGCAAAGGGAAGCGTTGACCGAATGGTTCGAAAATAACGTGCTCTTTCCCTGCTTTGAGCCGCGGCCAGAAGACCGCGCCTGCGGCTCACATCCTTGAACTATCAACCGGCTTGAGTAATTTGCGTATTAAGTACCGTCAGCTCTGGTAGCAACTCGAGCACCAGACCAATTTGCTGCAACACCAGCTGTTCTTTGCTTTCCGGCTCCGGAACCAGCGCAGTAATACGCTCGGAGAGGGCCTCCAGTGCCTGCGTGATACGCTGCTGATCATGAGCGTCGTGGTGTAATGCGCCATCAACATAGCAAACCGCATCGTTGAGCAAGTCCAGCACGGCGGCACTTTCCAGGCGCTCACGGTGGGCACCCAGGGCGGAAATATAGCTCAACAAGGTATGGTTAAGGCACAGCAGGCGGAATGCCGCTTCCTGAATGGTTTTATCGGCTTTAGGGTCGGCAGACATGTTAGAGATCACCGACGCCAACTCGGCATCGCTATTATGGGCATCGCGGCGGGCAATACGATAAGGCAGACCGTTATCCTTGCCCTGATGGTACTGCACCAGAATGGCATCCAGATAGCGGCAGTCGGCATTCAGTGTCTTACGCACCATGGCCGGTAACTGACGGAACTTCCAGTCTGGCCAGATAAAACTCACCGCAGCCCAGGCGATGGCACAACCCAGCAGGGTATCGTAGACGCGCGGGGCAGCCACTTCGAACCCTTCGCCCAGCAGGTTAAAGCATAGCAAGACCAACAGGGTGATAAACATCGTGGCGTGGGCATATTGCACGGTTCGAAAGGCGAAGAACAACACTCCAGAGATAACGATCAGGATGAGTTGCCCTTCCAGCGAAGGCACAAAATACAGGATCGGCAGGCCGATCAAAATGCCCGCCAGAGTGCCGACAATTCGTAATGCCAAGCGCCTGCGGGTGGCGTTGTAGTTTGGCTGGCAGACAAACAGGCTGGTCAGCAGGATCCAATAACCGTGCTGCATCCCGGTCAGTTGAATAAACGCATAACCCACGCACAGCACCACGGACATACGGATGGCGTGGCGGAATAGGGCTGACTGTGGTGTCAGGTGGCGGCTGATACGCAAGCGAATATCGCTCCAGCCGGTGAGCCGGTCGTCTGACAGACTGTTTTCCTCGGTCTGGCCACTCGCCAAGGACTGTTCAGACTCGATATTGGCCAACTGGGCGTCAATTGCCCGTAAATTCTTCAGCAGGTGGGATAGCGCTCTGGTCAGTTCACGATTTTCTGGAGTAACGGTAATCCGGGTCAGCGCCTCTTCCAAGCGCGAAAAAGCGGGCTCAAAACGCGGGTTATGCAGATATTTCTGCCGTAGCAGTATCGACTGCGCCAGTTGCTGGCAGGCTCGAGCCTGCTTGGCCAACAGCCGCTGGAAGCGGAACAGAATATCGCTGTGGCGAAACTGTTGGCTTAGAGCCTGATACTGTACGTGAGAAGAACTGGCACGTTCATGGATATCCTGCGCAACAAAATAGTAGTGCAGTGTTCTGCGGGTGCCGCGCTGGCCACGATCGCCTTTCAAGCGGGTCAGCAGTGAAGCCTTGGTCAGGTTTAGCGTGGTGACCAGCGTGCTGTTGGCCATCGCCACATCCACCCAGGGCAAATCGGCGTCCGATTCGGCATCTGGATCGAACAGGTTGGCCTTGGCATCCAGATAGTTGGCCAACTGTTCATAGCAGCGGGCCAGGTTTTCCTGCAGGGGCTTGATAGGGAATAGCAGATGACCGATCAGCGTCAGCAAGTTGTACCACACGGCACCGATAATCAGCAGAGCAGGTTGCTGGTACCAGGTGTCGTACATGGAGGTACCAAGCATGGTGTAGGCGGCGATCAGTAAGGCACCGAAGGCGATAGTGGCGTAACGCTGCCCTAATGCCCCCAGCAGGATAAAGCCGCAGGTTGAGGTCGTGAGCCCGAGGGCAAACAGCCAGGGGTAAGGAAACAGCAGTTCAATCGAGGTTGAGGCCACAAAAAAGCAAACTAGCGTAATGAGCAGATTTCGCAATCTTCCTGCTAGCCGGTCATCCAGGTCCGTTAGCGCGGCAGCAACGACCCCCAGCGTTAACGGTATGGTCAGTTTAGGGACCCCCAACCACCACGGCACCGCAGAGGCCCCGGCCAGAGCGATAAAAATACGCAGGTTATAAAGCAGGTTGCTGTTATAGGTATAACGCCGAATTTTGGGTGCAAAAGAGAGCACAACAAGCTCCTAAATGGGAGAAAAGTTAACGCGATTAAAAGCGGCGGCGGGCGTTCTCGATCCGCGCCTGTTGGGCCACCTCAACGGGAACGACACGGCGGCCGACCGGCCATAGGGCGATAGCGGCTATCTTGAAATTGGCGATGCCTACCGGAATACCAATAATGGTGATGCACTGGGCGATACCCGCAATAATGTGTGACAGGCACAGCCACCAGCCGAACAGGACCAGCCAGACGATATTCAGCAAAGAACCGCCAGCAGCCAGCAGGGCATTGCTTTTCTCTGGGTATAATTCATCGACATGGATCGCTTCGTTGCCAAATGGCAGCAAGGAGATTTTAGTAATTTCCCAGCAGGAACGGGTCAATGGCAGGGTGAAAATCAGCACGACGCTGAAGAAGGTGGCGATCAGCCAGCCAAGCGTGGTGAAAAAACCACCCAATACGAAATTAAGAACGTTCAATACAGTACGCATAGTCGTCATTCTGCTCTAATGATGGCCAAACGGCACGGGGGAAGTATTCATCAGCATAACGCAAAAACTATTCTACCCTTTTTTTAACGCTAGAGTGCCATTGCTTAACGCGGGTAAACTGGCGGCAACCTTACCCAACGGATTTCAAGTGCCTGCAGCTTGAAAGACGGCGGGTATATCTCAACATGATTATGGCGTGGGTATATGGAACTAAAGTCGACATCGCTGGGCAAACACCTGGCACAGCATCCTTACAACCGCGTACGGTTGTTGCATGCCGGCGTCGAGGTGAGTGGCGAGAAGCATGAATACCTGATCCCGTTCAATCAGTTGATCCAGGTGCGTTGTAAACGCGGGATCGTTTGGGGGGAGCTTGAGTTCGAGTTGCCGGATGAAAAGGTTGTGCGCCTACACGGTACCGAATGGCAGGAAACCCAGCGCTTTTACCACTATCTGCAGCAGTCCTGGCAGCAGTGGAGCCTCGAGATGAGTGAAGTGAGCGCCGAGGTATTGCAACAGCAGGTCGAGTATATCCACCAAATAGAGCAACGGGACAAGTGGTTCAAGCGCGCCGAATTGAGCAACTTGCAGCAGCAGATCCGCCAGTCGTTTGGCGCTTTGCCAATGCCGGTGGCGCGGCTGGATGAGTTTGAAAACTGCCGAGAAAGTTATCACCTGTGCCAGCAGTGGCTCAAGTCTGGCCTGCGCAGTGTGGCGCAACGTAATCAAAGGTGGTGCGACCGGATGCTGGAAACCCACCAGGATTTCTTCCAGACCGTTGAAACGTCACCGTTGAATGAATCGCAAAGCCGGGCCGTGGTGAACGGCGAGGATGCCGTGCTGGTTCTTGCAGGGGCTGGCAGTGGCAAGACCTCGGTGCTAGTGGCGCGGGCGGGTTGGCTGTTACTGCGTCAGGAGGCCGAACCTGAACAGATCCTGTTGCTGGCATTTGGGCGCAAAGCTGCCGAAGAGATGAACGAACGCATTCAGGAACGCTTGGGCAGCGTGGCGATCCAGGCGAAAACGTTTCATGCGCTGGCGCTGCAGATTATTCAGCAAGGAAGCCGCAAAGCGCCAGCGATCAGCAAGCTGGAAAGCGACAGTAAAGCGCGCCGGAGGCTGCTAATCACCCACTGGCAACAGCAGTGCAGCGAGAAGAAAGCACAGGCCAAAGGTTGGCGGCAATGGTTAACGGAAGAGCTGGAGTGGGAATTGCCTGAGGGCGACTTCTGGCATGATCAGCGTCTGGCTGAGCGTTTGAGTGGGCGTCTGGAGCGCTGGCTTGGCTTGATGCGCACCCACGGAGGTAGCCAGGCAGAAATGATAGAGCAGGCCGACGAAGAGATCCGCGATCTGTTCAGCAAACGCATTCGCCTGATGGCACCGTTGCTGAAAGCGTGGAAAACCGCGCTGAAGGATGAGGGAGCGGTCGACTTTGCCGGGCTGATCCATCAAGCCGTTAATCTGTTGGAAAAGGGGCGTTTTATCAGCCCATGGAAGCATATTCTGGTGGACGAGTTCCAGGATATCTCACCGCAGCGTGCGCAACTGCTGGCTGCACTGCGCAAGCAAAACAAGCAGACCAGCCTGTTTGCCGTCGGCGATGATTGGCAGGCGATTTACCGTTTCAGCGGGGCAGAACTGTCGCTGACCACCGCCTTTGCCGAGAATTTTGGCGTAGGCGATCAGTGTGCGCTGGATACCACCTACCGCTTTAACGATCGGATCGGTGAAGTGGCCAACGGCTTTATACAGCAAAACCCGCACCAGTTGAAAAAGCCGCTCAATAGCCTGAGCAAGGGCAATAAGAAGTCAGTGGTTATCCTGCCGCAGGAGCAGTTGGAAGCGTTGCTGGACAAGTTAAGTGGCTATGCGAAGCCGCAAGAAAGGATCTTGGTGCTGGCCCGTTACCATCATCTCAAGCCGGAGGTGTTGCAAAAGGCGGTGACGCGTTGGCCGAAGCTGAACCTCGAGTTTATGACCATTCATGCCAGCAAAGGCCAACAGGCCGACTACGTGATCATTGCCGGGCTGTATGAAGGCAAGGATGGATTCCCGGCGGAGGCCCGTGAGTCTGTGCTTGAAGAGGTATTATTGCCTCAGCCAGAGAATTTCCCGGATGCGGAGGAACGGCGTTTGCTCTATGTCGCCCTCACGCGGGCCAGGCACCAGGTCTGGTTATTACAAGATCGTGAACGCCCGTCGGTATTTATCGAGCAGTTGCAAGAGATTGGCGTGCCGTTGCAGAGAAAACCGTAAACCACAGGCCTGGCAACTTCACCAGGCCTTGGGCATTATTTCAGGCGTTCGGCGAGGTATTTTTCGTAATCAGGAATAGCAATCGTCACTTCGCTCTTGAATAGCGAGGAGTCGATAAGGAAATCAGCGGTGGAGCGGTTGGTCGCCACTGGGATGTTCCAGACCGTGGCCAGGCGCAGCAAGGCTTTGACATCGGGATCGTGGGGTACGGCGTTTAGCGGGTCCCAGAAGAAGATCAGCATATCAATCTTGCCTTCGGCGATCATTGCACCCACTTGCTGATCGCCGCCCATTGGGCCACTCAGCATGCTCTGCACCGGGATACCACTGGCCCGCTGGATCAAATTGCCGGTGGTGCCCGTGGCATACAGCTGATGTTGGGCAAGTATTTTCTTATTGTCTTCAACCCATTTCAGCAAGGCCTGCTTGCGATGGTCGTGAGCAACGAGCGCAATATGCTTGCGTGCTGCGATGGTGCGGGTGGTTTGTTCCATGGCGCTATCCTCGGAAAATCGAATGACTCGCCACAGATTACTGAAAGCGTATTTCACTGCCTAGTGTTAACGCGGAAAATTGCGAACAAAACCCGCCTTTATGGGATAAAGGCGGGGTAGTCAGCATTTAACGGTTGCGAGATTGGCCAACCCAGGCGACAAACCGTTTTTGCGTATCGAGATCGGCGCGCAGTAACCAGTATTGCAGTATTTTCTCGGCAACGTTGTCGCCGTTCAGGGGGGTAACCTCTGGGCTACCCGATGCCGCTGCGATCACACTGGCACGCAGATTTGCTAACGCCGGAACGGAGGCCTGGCGGTTTTGAGCGTTGTAATCGGCAACGATCTTTTCCAGGTCATTCCCCTTGGGCGAGGTTGTTAGCGGTAATACATCGTGTCTGATTGCCAACGGCTTGCCGTGGTTACCCAGAATTTTATAATTCGGCGCTTTATCAAACCGTTGGGCATCCTGTTCATTCTCGATACGAGGTAGCTCAATGGTGACGGCGCTGACGTTTTGACTGTTGAACACCACAATCTGTGCGGGTGAAGTGTAAAGCATCTGAGATCGTGGTGCCTTACGTACGGATTTGGTGACTTTGAACAACAATTGATGCTGCCCGCCATTTAATTCCAGACTATCGGCTCCTTTTAACAACGAGCCCGTCATTTGCTTGCCGTCCACCATCATAAGCTCGATGTCCGGGGAAAGCTTCAGGGTCGTAGCTGCGGCCGAAACGCTTAGTGACATTCCAAGCAGCCCCGCAACCACCAGACCAAATTTCATTGTTACTTCCTTTTCGTGGAACAGGATGACTAGTGTTGGATACGCCACTAGTTATGTCAAATCTTTTCAAAATGCCGTTTGGTTTACATTTACACATATTTTGATGGCATTTGAAATATTATGTTGGGTCAAACCGGCCTGCGAGCAGTATAGCCGCAGACTGATAACCAGTTTTAACCGATGTTGGTGTTTCGGTTACACTGATGAAAGGGCTTTTCCGGCAAAAAATCAGGAGCGAAAAATGCAAGACCTAGCAATTGCAGAGGTACTGAAGCAGGTCAAAACCATTGCGTTGGTGGGGGCCAGTGATAAACCGGCTCGAGCCAGCTATGGCGTAATGGCTTATTTATTGGCGCAAGGTTATCAGGTCATTCCGGTGAGTCCGAAGCTGGCCGGGCAGACTCTACTTGGGCAGGAGGTTTATGCCACATTGGGGGCCATTCCTCACCCTGTCGATATGGTGGATGTATTTCGTAACTCGGAGGCGGCGTATGGGGTGGCACAGGAGGCCATTGCAATAGGTGCCAAGGTGCTGTGGTTGCAAATCGGGGTGATCAACGAACAGGCGGAGGCATTGGCCAAACAGGCCGGGTTAACGGTGATTATGGATCGCTGCCCGAAGATTGAGATCCCGCGCCTGGGGCTGGCACGCTGATTAAGTGAAAACGCCAGGATTGGCCCTGGCGTTTGAGACTGCGGTAGACTTCAACCCGTTATGCTACGTGGGTGGCGGCATGCTGAACCCGCTCGGCGTCGGTTTCTCAGGCTCGACGTTTAGTTACGCAGCCGGGGGGCCTGCAACTGGCTGCGAATGGATTCTGCCAGCTCATCCAGAGAAGGCTGTTCAGGGTGCGCATCCTGTGCTTCCCCCGCCAACTGTGCTTCGGCCAGATAAGTGTGGACCGGCTGGCCTTCATCGTCTTCCATCACCACGTGATACCACGGGGCGAGGCGCAACTCGTCGTTGGCTGCAATCTCGTCTGCTTTTGGCTGCTCCAGAGAGTATTCTGGATCGACATCAATCACCACCCCCAAATACCCCAACAGCCGGTGACGAACCTGCTGACCGATACCGAATTTGCTGGCTATCATATGACCTCCTGAGAAACAATGCATTGAACTCTATATGAGGACAAAAACAGCGCATTTCAAGTTACATCACCCGGCACGCAAACCCTTTCAGATACAAGCCTTCAGGATAAGTCGCAATCACCGGGTGATCGGCAGCCTGTCGGAACTGCTCTATAAATTGTACATCACGCCCGGCATCTACAGCAGCATCGGCCAAAATTTTCTGGAACAAATCGGTCGGCATCAAGCCAGAGCAAGAGAAGCTGAGCAGAATACCGCCAGGGTTCAGCAACTGGAAGGCTAACATATTGATGTCTTTATAACCGCGACAGGCGCTGGCCAACTGATTTTTGTTTTCGACAAACTTCGGTGGGTCCATGATGATCAGATCGAATTTTTCACCCTGCGTACGGTAATTGCGCAGCAGTTGGAATACGTCATCACGTACAAACTCGGCCTTGCTCAAATCCAACTGGTTCAGTTCGACGTTCTGCTTGGCGATGTCCAGCGCGGCCTGCGACGTATCTACGCTAATGACCTGCTCGCACCCGCCCATCAAGGCAGACACTGCGAAAGCGCCGGTGTACGAGAAGCAGTTGAGCACGCGACGGCCTGCGGAATAGTTACGCGCGGCCAACCGGCTGTCACGTTGATCGAGATAAAAACCGGTCTTGTGGCCTTGTTGAATGTCCACCAGCAGTTTCATACCATGCTCGGTGATCGGCAGCAGGGCCGGGGGCAGATCGCCCAGCACCGGGCCTTGGGTGAGTGGCAAGCCCTCTTTCTTTCGTACGGCAACGTCTGAACGATCGTAGATCGCACAGTCTGGATAACAGTGCTGGAGAGCAGAAAGCAGCGGGGCGCGCTGATATTCGGCACCGGCGGAAAGTAACTGTAAAACCAGGAAGTTCTGGAAGCGATCGATAGTGATCCCCGGCATACCGTCAGATTCACCGGCGATCAGGCGATAACCGTCCAACCCGTCACGCTTTGCGACCCAATCACGCCAGCTCTGTGCCTGTTGCAAGCGGCTGATAAAGAAAGCGATATCAATCTCTTCGTCCTGCTTGAAGGTCCAGACGCGTGCGCGAATTTGCGATTCTGGTGAATAGGCACCGCGTGCCAGCCATTTGCCCTGGCTGTCATGGATATCGATGGTTTCGCCGGACTGGGCTTTACCTTCGACACGGAGAACAGCGCCAGAGAAAATCCACGGATGGCGACGGAGTAAGGACTTTTCACGTCCTTTGGCAAGGATCAAGCGTGCGGTCATAATTAAGTATGCTGCCAGATAGAGAAAAAAGAGTGACACACTCTGGGCATCAGCGCAGAGAATGCCTGTAATGAAATCGATCAGGAGCCGATTATGACACAAGTTTGTATTGCCGCGTATGTCTATGGTGTGGTGCAGGGGGTCGGTTTTCGCTATAACACCCAACACCAAGCTACCGCGTTGGGGATAACCGGTTATGCGCGTAATCTGGATGATGGCAGCGTGGAAGTGCTGGCCTGTGGCGAACAACAGGCCGTTGACCAACTGATGGCGTGGCTGAAAAGCGGCGGCCCACGCAGCGCTCGCGTTGACCGCGTGCTGGTGGAACCGCGTGGAGTTGCCGAATATAAAGGCTTCAGTATTCGCTATTAACCGGTGGTTAGATACACTTCACCGGCTTTGGCAACCCGGCGATCTTGGTGGCCTGTTTGGCCGGGCCTTTCGGGAACAGGCGATACAGGTAGCGGCTGCTGCCTTTCTCTTCGCCGTATTTTTGCGCCATCGCCTTTACCAGCATGCGAATGGCCGGTGAGGTATTAAATTCCTGATAGAAGCTACGCACAAAGCGTACGACTTCCCAATGCGCTTCGCTCAGTTCAATCTCTTCCTGTGCCGCTAACAGTGGGGCCAGCCCTTCGTGCCAGTCGGCGCTGTTTTTCAGGTAGCCCTGGGCGTCAGTTTCTATCGTCTGACCTTCAAACTCCAACATACAGCCTCGGTGATCGGTAATTCATTGCGGGCCACAGTCTAGCAAACTTTTGCTCCGGCAAAAATAAAGCCCCGCATTGCGGGGCTCTGGCTCTGGTCAAAACAAAAGCGCTGTATCAGTTGCTGCGGGCGAAGCCCAGAATGCTCAGCAGGCTGATAAACATGTTGTACAGCGAAACATACAGGCTGACGGTGGCACGGATATAGTTGGTTTCACCGCCATGAATGATGTTGCTGGTTTCCCACAGCATGGCACCGGCAGAGAACAGAATAAACAGTGCGCTAATGGCCAGGTGCAGGGCAGGGATCTGCAGGAACAGATTAGCGATAACCGCTACCAGCAGCACCACGAAGCCCGCCATCATCATGCCAGACAGGAACGACATGTCTTTACGGGTGGTCAGCACATAAGCCGAACAGCAGAAGAACACCACTGCGGTACCGCCGAGCGCCAGCATGATCAAATCACCCGCGCCAGCGTTCAGGAACGAACTCAGGATCGGGCCAAGGGCATAACCCATAAAACCGGTGAAGGCGAAGGCTGCCAGAATACCGGCAGGGCTATTGGCCAGCTTATGGGTCAGGAACATCAAACCATAAAAGCCGACCAGCATTAACAGCAGCCCAGGAGCCGGCAAGCCCAGCATGGTGCTGGCGGTTGCGGTCAGTGCTGAAAAGGCCAGCGTTAACGACAGCAGAAAATAGGTGTTACGCAGGACTTTATGCGTGCTTAGCAAAGAGTCGCGCGAGGAGGATGAGACGACAATGCGGTCCATATGATCTCTCTTATCAGGTCATCACAAAATTGATTATGATGATACTGCAGTGCAAGCCATTGATTAAAGATTGTTTACCATTCTTTACCCTACGTGACTACTGGGGTATTGCTGAACCCTGATTGCTGATTTCTTCATCGGTTAGATTGCAGATGCCGTTTTTTCGTTCGGTTGAACGGTTTCAGGCTTTACAACGGGATCGGCTGTGTTTATAGTTCGCTGCATTACGGAGGGGTGGCCGAGTGGCTGAAGGCAACGGTCTTGAAAACCGTCGACGGGAAACCGTTCCAGAGTTCGAATCTCTGCTCCTCCGCCATATCCTGACCCCCAAGCTTATAATAAGCTTGGGGGTTTTTGTTTTCGATGTTTCTCGGTATGCCATTAGATGTTGACTGTAGTTACTCTTGATTGCCTTGAGTTGGAGGCGTTCGCTATTCACTAGCTTCTCACGAAAAATCGCTCTAACTTCTTCGGGTAGTTTGGTGTTGAACAGCAAAGCCGAGCCAGCGTGTATTTCACTGGTGATAAAGTTCAACCATTCCAGATTAATGCTAAAAGATTCACCGTATCCCACACCGCTCACATATTCATTAATAGCCATTATCTTTCTGCTTCTTTCAATTCAAAACATCCTGTAATCTGATAAGAAAATACTAACTATGGTGGGCGTATGGCAGGGAAGGCCGTGATTTTACAAGGCGACAAAACCTCTCACGGTGGGGTCGTGTTACAGGGATCTTCAGTGATGCAGTTCTGCGGGACGAACGTAGCGCTGGTAGGGCATTTGGTTTCCTGTCCGCAATGCAAAGG